>JALERM010000047.1 GCA_022764165.1 Eubacterium sp.
TTTCTGCCAGATCTCTTCATATTTTTCCTGCATTTCAGGGTATCTTGGCCTGTAGTTTTCTTCTTCCTTCATTCTTTTATGATCTTCTGACATTTCTTCAAGATATTTCACGATCTCCTCATACAACTGCGGCTGGTTCTTTTTGACCATCAGTACAAAATGCCCTTCCCGGGAAATGATCTGATCCATGATGCGTGTCTGTGTCCCGATTGCGTCCGTTGTAACCGTGCTTCCATGAATATCCAGAAGCTTTAACAGCTCTGGTATCGCCTTGATCTCACAATCCTTATTCTTTATAGGCATCTGGGGGCAGGTACCATTAACACTACTTCACTAAATCACCGCTTCATCAATTTTATTTACTCAAAATGATTTTATCCATCTGCTGTAATATTTTGGTTTTCATATTTTCCTGTAAATAGACTGGATTCAATATTTTTTTCGTATATTTCAAATAACTGGCATCTGTTTTTTTTACCAACAATGATGTGAAATATCGCTCCCAGCTAAAATATTCCTGGCTTTCAATATACTGCTGTGGGTTTTCAAGAATAGTTCTCACTTCTTTATCATCCACGATACCAGACTTTAAAATTAGATACTCAAAAGATTCCGGTAAATACATTAGAATGTTTTTCTTTCGTTGTATCAATTTCATCATCCGATCCATTTCTGGACCAAATGCTGCCCCGTCAGCTATAACAAGCACCGTCTTTTCCGACAAACACTTCATCACTTCTTTAAATATATTAGATTTACCACTCGCACTTGTTACTGACCACGTTTTATTCTCAGAAATTCCTTTATAAAACTCATATCCGGCATTGGAATCTTCCAGAATCACTTTTGAAGGTATAGTATTCTCAGTTGGATTCTGTTTTCCATAGATATGATACAATTCATTATATGTTTGTTTTAAAGATGCATATTTTCCAGATTCACGAATTCCATAAATCTCTTCCACACTGTACGGAAGATTTACTAATCCTTCTCTTGTTACAATCACATAATAATTGTCTGATTTTTGAATTTCTCTGGCAAAATCAATTGAAGAAACAAATGAATTCCCTTCATCTATAAATATAATCCGTTCTTTCATTGTATTGAGAAGTGTTTTCCAATCCACTCCCGACAAAACAGCACAAGTTTTTTCACAAAACACCTTCACCCCACTGGATTCACCATTTTCATAATATTCTCGAATCATCTCAACCAGTGTTGTTTTTCCGGTAGCACTATCTCCTTTAATAATAGTAATATTTCTTCGTATTTCAAAATCATAATGTACAAAAGAGTTTTGAACAATTACTCTATAACTTCCTTTCATGCAGAAAACCTCCTACCTCACTAACATTCCCGCAATCGGAATAAGTTCTTCCATATTGTGTACAATCTGATTTGTATTCAATATTTCTATTTCAAACTCTCCATCACCAAAATCCATTAGATGTCTGAGATTAATCGTTATATCTTTCTGCTCTCCCATTTTCAAAAACCACTTTGCACAATTATCACCACAGGCAGAAGCATTAAATATTTTATCGGGCACTTTATTCACCAGAATCAATGTTTTTACTCCCCCTGACAATTCTCTCGGTGTGATTCCTCCCAAGACAGGGCTGTCAATGATTCGCGGTCCTATCACAACAGATTTATCAATATCTCTAATCATTTCTTTTGAAAAATCATCGGTAACCCATGTATCTTCACAGGTATTCTTAAAGTAAATTGCCGGATTATAAACTGCTTCCGGCATATCTCCATAATAGACTTTCAGCATAATAATTTTCCGCCTTTCACAATTATATTAATTATGATAATATGATAAACGGGATTGCAGCAATAATCAATTACAGCAATCCCATTTATAAGCATTCATTCTCTATATCCAGTTTTTAAGTTATCCTAGTACAGCTTTGCTCCAGCCGGAATATGCTCATCGACCATCAGAAGGTGAAGTTTTTCTACTCCCTCTTCCTCATGTACTGCGGAGATCAGCATTCCGCAGGAATCGATTCCCATCATAGCGCGAGGCGGAAGGTTTACGATAGCAATTGCTGTCTTTCCAATCAGCTCTTCCGGCTCATAATATTCATGAATTCCACTTAAGATTGTACGGTCTGTACCTGTACCATCGTCCAGTGTAAACTGCAGCAGTTTTTTACTCTTCGGAACAGCAACGCAGTCCTTAATCTTTACAGCTCTAAAATCAGATTTGCTGAATGTGTTGAAATCAACCAGTTCTTCAAACAGTGGCTCGACCTTTACTTTGGAGAAATCAATGACTTCTTTTTCCACTGCCGGTGCAGCCACCTCAGCCGGTTTTACAACTTTAGCAGCTTTCTTGTCGGAATCCAGAGATTTCATCGTCGGGAAGGCGAGCACATCTCTTATCGCTGCAGAATCTGTCAGCAACATGCACATTCTGTCAATTCCAAATCCGATACCGCCTGTCGGTGGCATACCAATCTCCAGTGCGTTCAGGAAGTCTTCATCAGTGGTGTTGGCTTCTTCATCGCCCTGTGCCAGCTGTTCTTCCTGGGCTTTGAAACGTTCTCTCTGATCGATTGGGTCATTCAGCTCGGAGTAAGCGTTGGCCATTTCCCAGCCGTTCATGAAGAACTCGAAACGTTCTACATATTCCGGATTTTCCGGTTTTTTCTTGGTCAGAGGAGAAATCTCAATCGGATGATCCATAACAAAGGTCGGCTGAAGCAGATGTTCTTCAACGAATTCTTCAAAGAACAGGTTCAGGATATCTCCCTTTTTATGGCGCTCTTCGTATACTACATGATGCTCATCTGCAGCAGCTCTTGCTTCTTCCAGCGTGTGGATTTCGTTGAAATCAACACCGGAATATTTTTTAACTGCATCCACCATGGTGATTCTCTCGAAAGGTTTTCCAAGATCCATCTCGATACCATTGTAAACAATTTTTGTAGTTCCCAGAACTTCCTGTGCCACATAGCGGTACATATTTTCTGTCAGATCCATCATGCCGTGATAATCTGTGTAAGCCTGGTACAGTTCCATCAGTGTAAATTCCGGATTGTGTCTGGTATCCAGACCTTCGTTACGGAACACACGACCGATTTCGTATACACGCTCCAGACCGCCTACGATCAGTCTCTTCAGATAAAGTTCCAGAGAAATACGCAGTTTGAGATCCTCATTCAAAGCATTGAAATGGGTCTCAAATGGTCTTGCTGCAGCTCCGCCGGCATTGGATACCAGCATTGGAGTCTCTACTTCCATAAATCCCTGGCCATCCAGATACTTACGGATGGTGCTGATGATATTAGAACGTTTAATAAAAGTATCCTTTACTTCCGGATTCATGATCAGGTCTACATATCTCTGACGATAACGCATATCTGTGTTTGTCAGACCATGAAACTTTTCGGGAAGTACCTGAAGACTCTTAGACAACAGGGTTACTGCAGATGCATGGATAGAAATTTCTCCGGTTTTTGTTTTGAATACTTCGCCGGTGATTCCTACGATATCACCAATATCCATTTTCTTAAATGCTTTGTAGGATTCTTCTCCAATACTGTCTCTTGCCACATAGGACTGAATGTTTCCTTTCAAATCCTGTACATTACAGAATGAAGCTTTTCCCATTACACGTTTTGACATCATACGGCCTGCGATGGAAACAGTTTTTCCTTCATAAGCCTCAAAGTTTTCTTTCAAATCTGCGCTGTGATTGGTAACATCATACTTTGTGATCTGGAACGGGTCATTGCCGTTTGCCTGAAGTTCTGCCAATTTTTCACGGCGCACCTTCAATAACTGATGAATATCCTGTTCCTGAACCTGCTTCTGCTGTCCTGCCACGTCTCTTCACTCCCTCTTCTTATTATTTATCTTATTATAGTTTAAATATTTTTCTCAATTTTCAGTACTCTGTACTGCATTACTTCTCCGTCAGCCAGTTCTACATCTACTACCTGGCCTTTTTTAGCTCCGATCAGAGCTTTTCCTACCGGAGATTCGTTGGAGATTTTTCCCTGCAGACTGTTAGCCTCTGTAGAACCTACCAGCTGGAATTCCATCTCCTCATCATACTCCATATCCAGAACCTGAACTTTACATCCTACGCTGATGGTTCCGTCATCTACTTCATCCTCTACGACAACTTCAGCGTTTTTCAGGATTTTCTCAATTTCTTCAATACGTGCTTCGATATCTCTCTGTTCATCTTTTGCTGCATCGTACTCTGCATTCTCAGACAAGTCGCCCTGTTCTCTGGCTTCTTTAATCTTTCCTGCTACTTCTTTTCTTTTTACGACTTTCAACTCATGAAGTTCATCTTCCAGTTTTTTCAGTCCGGCATATGTCAATATGTTTTTCTTTGCTTCCATTACTACTCAATTCCTTTCTATACCTGCGGACTGCTGCCCGCATATAACCTATGAATTTAACCACTCCCTCATAACAGTCACTGTATTATAAAGGAAAGTGGTCAAAAAGTCAACTATTCCGGGATTTTTTCCTGCCAATTCTATCTCCATTCAGCAATCATTTTCAGCAATTCATCCATGGTTTCTATTTCATTGACTGCTGCCCGGAGTTTTGCAGAATGAGGATATCCGGCAGTGTACCATGCTACATGTTTGCGCATCTCCCGCATGGCAGTAATCTCTCCTTTGTACCGAATCTGTAACTGTGCGTGACGGACAATCATATTCTTCACATCTTCCAGAGTTGGTTTGGGGAGGATTTCTCCCGAATCCAGGTAATGGGTGATCTGTTTAAAAATCCACGGATTTCCCTGAGCTGCCCGACCGACCATAATGCCGTCACAGCCGGTTTCCTGTACCAGTCTGGCCGCACTTTCCGGCGAAGTCACATCTCCGTTCCCGATGACTGGAATTGATACCGCTTCTTTGACCTGGCGTATGATATCCCAGTCTGCCTTGCCCGAATAATACTGCTGTCGTGTTCTTCCGTGAACAGCAATCGCCGCTGCACCGCTGTCCTCAATGATTTTGGCAATCTCCACTGCATTTACATGATCATCATCAAAGCCCTTGCGTATTTTCACAGTCAATGGTTTCTTTATTGCCCCGGCAACAGCAGTCACAATCTTTCTGACCAATACCGGATCTTTCATCAGAGCAGAACCCTCACCGTTATTGACCACCTTTGGTACCGGGCATCCCATATTGATATCCAGAAGATCAAACGGCTTATCTTCTATTTGTTTTGCCATTTCACTCATAATCACAGGATCTGAGCCAAACAGCTGCAGGGAAACCGGACGTTCTTCCGGCTCAATCCGCATCAGCTCCTCCGTGTTCTTATTATGATAATAAATGGCCTTGGCACTTACCATTTCCATACAGAGAAGACCAGTTCCCTGTTCTTTACACAGGAGACGAAATGGCAGGTCTGTTACTCCTGCCATTGGTGCCAATATCACATTATTTTCCAGATTTACGCTGCCAATCTGTAATTTCATGCATCCTCCCCGTCTTCTACATCTTCCCCCAGGAAAAATACACGGTAATACATTTCCAGAGATTCCAGAAGATCACGTTTTTCTTCCTGCAGTTTTTTAATTCTGAGGACGCTGCCGATATCGTCATACATGGCATCTGCCTCCAATGCCTCTGTTTTAAACTGCAGATTTCCGTCTTCGTCGAATTCCATCGTAAATACGCCGCCGATTTCTTCCGTATACATGACACAAATGATTTGCAGCTCGTCCTTTACCTGCTGAGGAAGCGCATCAAAATCCTGATTAAAATAGTATTTCTGTTCATATGCACTGGCTCCGCACAGTACAATTTTATCCGAATACATGGTAATTCCTCCTATACATAACTGTAAAGTCCGCGAACCGACACTTCGCCGGAATATACGGCTGTCACAGTTCCATCCTCCCGCTCTACCAGTAGTTCTCCCCTTTCATTTATTCCCCTGGCAATGCCGGAATATTCATGACCGGGTTCCAGAACACGTACCGGCTGATTGAGGTTGGCAAGAACCGCCTGATAATCCTCCATCAGCCCGGACAGATCCTGGGTTTTTTCAAATATCTCATAGTTTTTTTCAAAACATTTCATTGATTCTGCGATCAATGCCGCTCTGTTTACCGGTCGGCCCATTTCCATCCGCAGAGATGTGGCTTTGTCTTTCAGCTCTTCGGAAAACGCTGTCATATTGGCATTGATTCCCGTACCGATAACCAGATATTCAATGTAGTCCATCTGTGCACTCATCTCTGTAAGGATTCCCACCAGTTTTTTTCGGTTCAGGACTACATCATTGGGCCATTTAATAGAAGTTTCCAAACCCAGAACATTACGGATTGCCTGTACCACGGAAAGTCCCATCACCAGCGTCACCATGGAGGCTCTGTCCGGGCGAATCTGCGGCCGAAGCAGAATCGTCATGTAAATGGCTTCTCCTTTAGGAGATGTCCACACACGGCCTCTTCTACCCTTTCCCTTCACCTGACAGTCCGAAACTACCAGTGTCCCGGAAGGTGCATCTTCTTCTGCCAGCCGCTTGGCCTGTGTATTGGTAGAATCGATTTCCTCATAGAAATATACCCTCTGTCCAACCCACTGAGTTTCCATACGGCTTTTGATTTCACTTTCTCCCAGCACATCCGGAACTTCCATCAGGCAGTATCCTTTGTTCTGCACAGACTGAATCTCATAGCCCTCTTCCTTCAGCTGCTTCATGTATTTCCACACAGCAGTCCGTGAGATTCCCAGCTGCTCACATAACTCCTGACCGGAGAGATAGCCGTCTGTATTTCTTAATATTTTTAAAATTTTTGTTTTATTTGATTCCATTTTATGCTCCCAGAGTTGCTGCCATAACCGCTTTGATGGTGTGCATACGGTTTTCTGCCTCCTGGAAAACTTTGGACTGTTCGGAACGGAATACTTCATCAGTCACTTCCATCTCTGTCAGTCCGAATCTTTCTCCCATTTCTTTTCCGATTCCTGTGTTCAGGTCATGGAAGGATG
Organism: Eubacterium sp.; assembly: GCA_022764165.1. GTDB lineage: Bacteria > Bacillota > Clostridia > Lachnospirales > Lachnospiraceae > Oliverpabstia. The sequence goes on from JALERM010000047.1 coordinate 6,990, forward strand.
GCAGACAATGCAGGAAGATTGCCTGTTCTCCCGCATTTTTCATGACTTCTTTCTTCACACGGTACGGTGTCAGATCATGAATTCTTTCTTCCCATACTTCATCCGGTTCGCCCATAGATACCCATACATCCGTACAGATGACGTCTGCGTCTTTCGTTCCTTCTTCCACATTCTCGGTCAGTGTGATTGTTGCTCCGGACTCTTTTGCATACTCCATACACTGAGCTACCAGTTCCTGATCCGGGAAATATTTCGCAGGTGCACAGGCCACAAAATCCATTCCCATCTTCGCACAGGCGATCATATAAGAATTTCCCATATTATAACGGGCATCTCCCATGTAAACCAGCTTGATACCTTTCAACTTTCCAAATACTTCCTGAATGGTCAACATATCTGCCAGCATCTGTGTCGGATGGTATTCATTCGTCAGTCCGTTCCATACCGGAACACCGGCATATTTTGCCAGTTCTTCCACGATTTCCTGACCGAATCCACGATATTCAATACCTTCAAACATGCTTCCCAGAACCCTTGCCGTATCCTCAATGCTCTCTTTCTTTCCGATCTGTGAACTTTTCGGATCCAGATAAGTAGTTCCCATTCCAAGATCATGAGCAGCAACCTCGAAAGAGCAGCGGGTTCTTGTGCTTGTCTTTTCAAAAATCAATGCAACATTCTTTCCCCGCAAAGTGTCTACAGGTATTCCCTGTTTCTTTTTCGCTTTCAATTCTGCGGACAATTCCAGAAGATAAGCAATCTCTTCCGGTGTAAAATCTTTTAATGTAAGAAAATGGCGTCCTTTCAAATTCATAATAGTTCCTCCTCGTCCTCATCTTGTTCTTCATCCACTGCGGGATTTTCTCTCTCACCACAATCAAAAAACAGTGCAAATACCGGAAGTTCTTCTTTTTCCTCCTGTGTCATCCGGGCAATTCTTCCCATCACACAGTTTCGCAGTTCTTCCACCGTATAAATCCTGTACTTGGGGACACGGCAGATCTTTGCGGTGGCCTCCAGACAGGCCAGGTACAGTTCCTGATAATTCCAGTCCTTCTCCAGTTTCAGTTCCAGAGCGGTTCCCGGAAAGACAATTTGCGTCATGCATCGAACCCAGGCTCTTTTTTCTTCCCGGACATGATACCAATCCATGAACTTCTCCATCACAGATTCCGGAATTTGCAGTAGTTGATTTAAATAATAACACTCTTCCTGATTTTCTTCAATATAATAAATGCGGCCTTTCAGCCCATAAATCATTCTTTTTGCATCATAGTATCCAATTTTCATATTCCGAATACTCTTTTTCGAATTAAAATCCATAATATTACCCAGGTCTACCCTCGGCTCAATCGTCAGTATCCGCGTATTCTCCGGAATCCGCACCTTCTTTTCTCTTCCAATACCGAAAATTCTGATAACAATAATATCTTCATATCCCCTATCCACCAGCGAATCCAACGGCACATTATTAATAGCGCCACCGTCAATATAAGTTTTCCCATGCAATTTTTCATTTTTAAACAATGGAAAAATATAAGCACTGGCCAGCAGATAATCCTTCATCTGCCCGGGCTCTACCTCCTTGAGATTAATATCCAACTCCCGAAAATGATCCACACTGAATGTTTTGATATACAATTCCCTCGGTGAATTTAATATTTTTTCCTCATCCACTACCTCAAGAATCAGCTTTTTCAAGGGACTGACATCCAGACCACCTTCACCCATTCGCTCAAACAAAGCATTAAGAAATTCTCTCAAAGGCATTTCCCTGTCCATCAGCTGTTCCATTTTATCATCATCCACATCCACCACCTGGGAATAAGTGAGATTTCTCCATAACTCCTCTGCCGTATCCAGCTCATCCATACACATCATGGCTCCATTCAAAGCCCCCACACTGGTTCCGGCAATTCCCCTGATCTTCACTCCAGCCTCTTCAAGTGCCCGCCAGGCTCCCACCTGATAAGCCCCCTTAGCACCCCCACCTTCCAAAACAATTCCATATTCCTTGTCCAAATCTATCACAGGTATCATACACTCTCCTCCTTCCACCACACAAATTTATTTCTATAAAAATGAATAAAAAACTCAAGGGACTGCCCGACAGGATCTTCTCCTGCTGCAGTCCCCTCTACATTTTATTACTATTTTCAGTTTCTATACATACTTTTTGTAATTCCTATGAAAAGTGTATAACATACAACCTACCATTACGCCTTTTGCTATTTGGGAACAAAACAGGAAACTTCCTATCATTTTTTCAGAAGCATTGGGAAAAGTGAGTCCGAAAATATGCACTTAGCAAGACTTTGGCGCGAAGGCTTTCCTGAGCGTCAATTTAGTCGCGCTTAGTGCAGAGTTGAGGAGGAACGGCCTG
>JALERM010000112.1 GCA_022764165.1 Eubacterium sp.
AGCACTTACAACACTAATCGTAAACAGGTTGAGAGGCACACTCAAGGTCGTAGCTGTAAAGGCACCGGGGTATGGTGATGGTCGTAAGGAGATGTTAAAGGATATTGCAATTCTGACAGGTGGACAGGCAGTACTCGATGACCTTGGCATGCAATTAAAGGATATCACAGTTGATATGCTTGGACAGACTAAATCAGTTAAAGTAACAAAGGAACATACAACCATCGTGGATGGCGAGGGCAAGAAACAGGACATTGAAGAAAGAATCGCAATGATTAAGAGACAGGCTGCAGATGCTTCTGAGTACGACAGGGATAAGCTGGTAGACCGGGTGGCTAAGCTCGGCGGTGGTGTTGCAGTTATTAAGATTGGAGCTGCAACTGAAACAGAGATGAAGGAAGCTAAGTATCGTATAGAGGATGCATTAAATGCCACTAGGGCTGCTGTGTCAGAGGGCATCATCAGTGGCGGCGGATCTGCTTATGTTCACGCACAAAAGGCAGTATATGACATGATATCAAGCATGGAGGGTGATGAGAGAACAGGAGCAGAGATTGTAGCCAAGGCATTGGAGGCTCCGCTTCGTGCCATTGCTGAAAATGCAGGCCTAGAGGGTGCTGTCATCATCAATAAGGTAAAGGAGTCAGATGAGGGCATAGGCTTTGATGCAATTTCTGAACAGTACGTCAATATGGTCGATGCAGGAATTATTGATCCTGTCAAGGTTACAAGAAGTGCACTTTCCAATGCGATTAGTGTGTCATCAACCTTATTAACAACGGAAGCTGCTGTGGCAAATATTAAGGAAACAGCACCTGCAATGCCGGCACAACCGGAAATGGGCTATTAAAATAATCCATTCTCTTTTACGAAGGGAAGTGACAGTCTGTTGCTTCCCTTATTTTAAATAAAGGAGGAGTAATATGGCAGAAACTATAGGAAATACAGATATTATAAAGCTGTCCAACGAATTGATATACCAAAGGCACTTGTTTAACCGGGAGCATAGAAAAGATGTCTTTATGAAAATGAGTATCCCGGAATACATTGCATTACAATATATTGCAATGGAGGAGACATCCGACATTTATTCAGGACGAGTCTATCTGAAGGATTTAGCGGACAAGCTTCAGATGACGATGCGACAGATTTCTAAAATGGTAGAAAAGCTACGAGACGTAGGATATGTATTATGGTCTCATGACGGTAACGGCAGTGAGGGCACCTATGTTACAATTACTGAAAGCGGACGAAGCCTGTTAAGGGCGCAGGAAGAAACACTTAAGAAGTATTACGGGAAGGTGTTCGAAAAGTTTGGAAAGGATAATTTGATTCAGTTACTACAGCTTATGAAGCAGTTGGAAACTATTATGAGCAGTGAGGTGGAGAATCTGGAGGTGAATAGAGATGACAACGGAGCAGATGAATGATTATTTTGAAGAATTGGAAGCAGTTTGTCTGAAAAATGATAACATTGCTCCGCGGTTATTTGAAGAATATGGCGTAAACAAAGGGCTTAGAGATGAAAATGGGAAAGGTGTCCTTACAGGACTTACCAACATATCAAAAATAGTGTCTTCAAAAATTGTTGATAATCAGAAGATTCCCTGCGATGGGGAATTGTGGTACCGGGGCTATCGAGTGGAAGATTTGATTCATTGTTTAGGACAAAATGAGTTTGGATTTGAAAAAATAGCATATCTTCTTTTGATGGGAAAACTGCCTGATGAAAGAGAGAAGGAAGACTTCGATAGAATTATTGGAGAGTGTAGGACATTGCCAACCAATTTTACAAGGGATGTCATTATGAAAGCACCTTCGGAGGATGTCATGAATTCCATGACCCGAAGTATTCTTACCCTGGCATCTTATGATAAAAAGGTAAAAGAACCAAGTGTCAGCAATTCGCTGCGTCAGTGCATCCAGCTCATCAGTGAGTTCCCATTGTTGGCAGTATATGGATATAATGCTTACAATCATTATGAAAAAAATGAGAGTATGTATATTCATCATCCCGATAAACAGCTTTCCACCGCGGAAAATCTATTGATGCTTCTGCGACCAGACAGGAAATATACCCTTACAGAGGCAAAGGTTTTAGATACGGCACTCATTTTGCATATGGAACATGGAGGAGGTAATAATTCTACATTTACCACAAGAGTCGTTACGTCATCCGGGTCTGACACTTATTCTACGATGGCAGCAGCAATGTGTTCGCTAAAAGGACCAAAACACGGAGGCGCCAACATTAAGGTAATGGAAATGATGGATGATATTAGGGCGCATATAAAGGATTATTCAGATAAGGATGAGATAGAAGCATACTTAAGAAGGATTGTTGATAAAGATGCATTTGACCAAAAGGGCTTAATCTATGGAATGGGACATGCAGTATATTCTATTTCTGATCCGAGGGAGAGAGTATTTAAAGATTATGTAAAACAACTGGCAGAGGAAAAGAAAAGGCAAAAAGATCTTGAATTGTATGAAAACATAGAGATGCTTGCTCCAAAGATCATAGCAGATAAAAGACATATCTATAAAGGTGTCAGTCCCAATGTAGATTTTTACAGTGGATTTGTCTACGATATGCTGGGTATACCGGTAGAACTTTATACAGCCATGTTTGCAGTAGCTAGAATCGTAGGTTGGAGTGCACACAGAATAGAAGAGATGATTTGCACGGATAAAATCATCAGACCAGCATATATGAGTGTTATGGAAGAAAAAAGACTCAGTTAGAGAGCTTTCTAACCAAGATTTCAGATGGTGTAATAATAAAATAATGCGTCAGCATATACATAAAATTAAAGAGCAGCAGACTTCATAGGGGTGTTCATTTGAACACCCTTTTTGCTGTCTAAAGGGTTCATCGTT
>JALERM010000127.1 GCA_022764165.1 Eubacterium sp.
GTATACATGATTGCCACCACAAAGTTGAATGTATCATCGGTATCGCTGATAATAACGAACATGGCTGTACGCTGATCTCCAATCATATCCAGCTCCATCTCATCGTAAGACATGATTTCTCTTAATTCCTGAATGTCGAATGGGGCTAGTCTGGCACCACAGCTAATCAGAATCGACTTCGCTGTTTTGCCCGCTGCAAGCTTATATTTGCGATATTGACGGACAGCAAAATGCTCCGGATCTTCTGCTTCCAGTTCTTCAAACAATTCATCCACTGCATTTTTAAATTCTTCATCATCCTCCCTGGTCTCACTGGCATTGATAAATTCCAGCAAAGTAGAAAAGTTCTGTTCTTCCTCTGGTGCCTCATACCAGATGTATCCGATCAGTGCAGAATACAAAAGACGCTCGGCCTTGACCCAGAAATCTTCCGTTGATTTTTCGCCCTCACCCTTGGTATTTGCGATAATGGTATTGACCAGCTTTAAGATGTCTTTTTCACTCCGGATATAATGGAACGGATTGTAATGCATGGACTTTTTAAAGTTGATCGTATTTAATACCTTGATCCGGTATCCTCCATTTACCAGCATCTTCCCGCATTCAACGATGATCGTACCCTTTGGATCAGTGACCACATAGGATACGTGGTCCGTCATCTGCATAAGATTTGGTTTCACATAGAATCTTGTCTTTCCGGATCCGGAACCACCGATGACGATCACATTCTTATTTCTGGCATACTTTGGGGCTTTTGGTCGGCTGTTCATGGTCAGACGTTCTGTTTCTGTGAGGATGACATTGTTTTCAAAGACCGGATCCATGAAGGGTTCGATGTCTTTTCTGTTTCCCCATCTTGCAGATCCATACTCCACACCTTGTCGGAACTTCTTTGCATTTTTAGAACGATAGTAGACCACCAGTTTTAATGCACCTGCAACCAGAACACCTGCTGTAAGATCCTGCAAAGCGATACTTGGCAGCCAGCTTAAAAATGCCAGTCGAAAATTGACTAACATCACGCCAAGTCTCTGGACCATGCTTTCTCCCAGGCAATGCCGGTACAGCCAGGATCCTTTATCTGCTACATAGAAGATAAAGTAATATGGGAGATTTAAGATCACCAGCCGTTTGACCTGGATCTTCTGTAATTTCTCCCGCATCATCGTTCCTGACCTCTGGATTTTTGTCTCTGCTTCACACGCTGGCGGTGCTTTGCTTTTCTTTCTACAGATTTCTGCAGTTTCTTTCTGACAGATGGTTTCTTCACCTGTTTCTTTTTCAGTTCTACTCCGGCATATTCCCGGAAAGCCGCTGTCATCACATCCACGTCTTTTGCCTTAAAGAAGACCAGATATTTCGGTGGATCAGCACCGACTTCTTTCTTCAGGCTGTAATCAATGCCATATTTTCTTGCCACACGGTCAAAGGATTTGATATTTTCATCTGTGATCTTTAAGTTGGAAAGCTGTACTCCCTGTGCATTCAGCTGCTTGATGGTCTGCTTTCCATGCGGCTTTTTCTTTTCAATCTTTTTTCGGGCTTTTTCCCTTCCTTTCTCCTGAGCCCGTCCGGTCTTTTCTGCCATTTTCACCTGCGTTGCTTTCTGTTTCCTGCGGTTGTCCATTTCCAGGAACTTCCGAAGGGCTGCTTTTAGCACACTGGCAGTGATCTTGACTCCCTGGATGCTCAGGCTAATCACTTTCTGATTTACTTCTTCCTGCAATTACCCACGTCCTTTCTTTCCTTTCATCTCAGAATAAAGACGGGCAATACAATATCCGATGCATGGAACATGTTTTCCATACGGACAGCCACCACATGGTGTTGTTTTTACTGCTTTTTTCTTTTCCGAAAGCAGATAGTGGCACTGTTTCAAGCTACAGCCTTTCTTTTTGCCTCCCCACCAGTAACAGTACTTGCAGGACCATGGCTTTTCTTCGCTGTACTTTCTTCCCTCAATAGCTGCATTTGGTTCTATGATCAGATCTTTATTAGTCTTCATTCTGTTCTTCCTCTTTTCTCATGATTTCTGTCAGTTTTTTCTCTGCCTGACCTCCGGCAGCAATGAGACAATACAAAACTGTAAATATTGCCGCTGCTCCCAGAAGAGCAACAAAAATAATGATATTTCTCATGGTTTCTCCCATCTAAAAAAGCGTCCACAGATTCCTTTCGGCTTCCATGAACGCTCATTCTTATTTAATTAGTGTTTCTTTTTTCTCATAAATGCAAGGGCTCCTGTACCAGTCGCACCAATGCCGAGAAGCATAAACCACAGCCACAGATTGGTGTTATCCCCAGTCTTTGGTGAATCACTGACAGGTTTTCCACCTTCCGGTGTCTTTTCTGCCGGTTTTTCCTCATCCACCATGGTTACATGCTGTACTTCACCGGTATCCTTTACTTCGAATTCCACATCTTTTGCAACCAGATAGCCATCCGGTGCTGTTTCTTCACGGAGAGTGTATTTTCCGATCGGAAGCATTTCGATATAATGTGCTTTCTCTGTACTGGTCCAGCTTTCGACAACTTTTCCATCCTGATCAAGGATTGTGAGTTTTGCTCCCGGAAGTTCTTTTCCGGCGATATCCTGTTTGGAGATTTTCACCTTCGTCACATCGTCCTTCATCTCAACTTTCTGCACATCGGCAGTATCTTTGATGGTGAACTTCACGCTTTCAGCTGTCACATAACCATCTGCCGGTTTTGTTTCAACCAGTGTGTATTCTTTTCCGACAGTCAGCTCACGGATCACATGTGCTTCTTTACCGGAAGTCCATTCATCCACGATATTTCCATCAGCATCTACCACTTTCAGCTTACATCCTGGAAGTTCTTTTCCGGTTGTCAGACTGGATTTGGTAAATTCAACGACGGTTGGCTGATTATCAAAGGTAAAATCATAAGTGACTGTCGGCTGATCCTCACCTGCATACTCAAAGGTAAATTCCTTTACTTCATCGTTGGTTACGAATCCGTCCGGTGCATAGAGCTCTTTTACATAGTAAGTTGCTCCTATTGGAAGATCTGCAACAAATGTGATCTTTCCTTCTTCATCCGTAGATTTCAGTTCAATGATCTCATCGGCTTCAATCAGGACTTTACCAGTTGTCTCAGACTTAATGTCTTCTTTGGCAAATAATCCAAAGATAGCTCCTTCCAGTGTACGGTCAGAATCTTTTTCCTTCTTAAGTACACTGACTTCTACTCTCTGACGGTTGTTCTGCCAGTCTTTGTTATAGACTACAACCGGTGTATTCTGATCCACGTAAGTCAGATCTACATGACGGATCTCACCATCCAGTACATGACCGTAAGCAGTTCCTGTTTCTTTCACATAGTATTTACCAAGTGGAAGATTTTCCAGTTTTGCAATACCGGTTTCATCTGTCTTGATCGTTGCAATCAGTTCATCCTTTTTATAGTAATCGTCACTGACGCCATCGGCAGCCTTAATGTCTTCCTCAGCATAGACTTCAAACGTAACATCTGTCAGCTTTCCGGTTACATAGTTGAAAATGTGTTCCACCACACCTTTGACCTTATCGGCCAGTGTAACAGAATCCAGAAATTCTCCCTTTTTGTTGATGATGAGTTCACCAACCGGTACCTCGTCCTTCATTTCCACTTTCTGAACCTCTCCGGTATCTTTGACTGTGAATGTCACATCATTGGCTACCAGATAACCATGCGGTGCAAACTCTTCATGTAGGGTATAAGTCTCACCCACTTTCAGATATTTAATCACATGCGGTGCATCTTTGGAAGATGTCCAGCTATCTACTACATTTCCATCTTTATCCGTTACTTTCAGATAAGCTCCATCCAGTTCTACACCGGTTGTTGCATCTGATTTTGTGATCTCAACAGTTGTCGGCTGGTTCTTCTTTACGGATTTTAATGTTACTGTCTGTACATCCTGCCCCTGATAAGAAGCATCAAATCTCAGTACTTCATCCGAAGATACGAATCCATCTGGTGCTTTCAGTTCTTTTACATAATAGCTTCCAAGTGGAAGCTCCAGTGTACATGCTGCCTGACCTTTTTCATCAGAAGTCATTTCCTGTAAAAGAGTATCTGCTTTGACGATCACTTTTCCATCTTTCGTCTGAATGTCTTTTGCATTGTAAATACCGAACACTGCTCCGGCTACTGTATTGCCTGTCTCAGCATCCTGTTTTTCGACCGTAATCGACACTTTCTGTCGTTCATCTGTGACAGAGATTTCTTTCTCGATCACTGCAGTATCCTGATCCGCATAAGCAAATTCGACATTTTCCGGCACGGTATTTAACACATAAGTGTCCGGTGCATTCTTCTCTTTAACATAGTACCTGCCAAGTGGAAGATTCTTTACGGTTGCATAACCATCTGCATCCGTTGTGACGGTTGCTACCAGTGCATCCTTTGCAAAATACAGAGTTCTCTGTCCATCTGCATCTACCTGATGATCGGCAGTATAAATATCTTCTGCCGCATAGACTTCAAATTCAGCACCTGCAAGTCCAGCCATTTCATACTGGAAGTCCTTATCAAATCCCTTTAACACTTCACCCTGTTTATAGATCTTTAACTGACCTTTGACCGGGGCATTGGTATATTCCACATCAATGACTGCATCTCCTGTGACAGGATCGGTCAGATAAGCAGTATCTGTATCAACGGCAACTGTCACATAGTTTTTGGATATCGTGTACCCATCGGGTGCCGTCACTTCCTCAATCCGGTAGTTACCAGGTTTCAGATTTCTCGGCAGTACCAGGTATCCTTCCTCGTTTGTGAAATAAGATTTGTGTACTGTTGGCTTCGGATAGGATGTTGTCTGTTCCACATATTTCTGGTTATCCAGGTCGTATACCTTGAACTCAGTATTTGCCAGGAGTACAGATTTCTGTGTTTCTGCATCCTTTTTGATAATCTTTAATTTTGCTTTGAATTCTTTATCCAGAAGCACTCGCCATGTCTGCGGTGTATCCGGATGATTCTCTGTGATCTTCACTATAAAATCATCAACCGGTGCATAGTTGTGTTTGCTTGTGGTTTCTCTTACCACATAAGTTCCATATGGAAGCGGAATCGATCTTGCATATCCTTTTTCATCGGTAAACATTTCTGCCTGGCCATCTGCAGTCAGTACAACTGGTCTGGCTGAGTCAAAATCATAACTTCCATCTGCTTTTACTTTCAGATCACTGACAAGCCATGCTGAAAAACCAACTCCCTGCAGAAGATCTGCATCGGTCTTCCCGTTGTTTGCTGCCTTGATGATCTGAAATGGCTGTTTGATGATAGTTTCTTTACATACAGAAGTTCTTTCTACTGTCGGAACAGTAGCACCTTCGTAAGTACAGTCCACCTCATGTTCTGTCGGATCCAGTACGTATCCCACCGGAGCACTAAGCTCTTTCAGATAATACTTTCCAAGATAGAGATCCGATACAGAAGCTTCGCCATTCTTATCCGTTGTCAGGGATGTGATCAGGCTGTCTTTCTTATGGATCGTTCCGGTTCTTCCATCCGGATGAACAATATCTTCCCTTGCATAAAGGCCATATACTGCACCTTCCAGCGTTGCATCACCCTGTGCTGCATTCCCTGTCTCAGCATCCTGTTTTGCAATGTTGAGCTTTGCATTTACACGTTTGTCTGTTACATTTTTAGTCGTTGTCTTTCCGATAGCAAGAGTCACATTATAAGACTTTGTATCGATCTGATACCCTGTTGGAACAGAGATTTCTTTCAGATAAACAACTTCCTGTGTCTTTTCCATTGTGAGCTGTGAAGCACCATTCTGATCAGTTGCAGGCATCTCTGCGATCAGCTTTGTACATGCAGCATCGGAATAGATCCCGTACACTGCACCAGCCAGTGCATTTCCTGTATCCTGATCTTTCTTTACAATGGATACTTTGCATTCTTTTGTCCAGGTTACTTTAAAATCCACATATTTCTCATTTCCGACACCTTCACCGAAAACAAGAGCCAGGTCCTGTGTTCCAGATCCTGTTGTGATCTTATAGGCTGAATATTCCTTATCAATACTTCCTTTCATCTTAGAAGAGAAAGTAGCACTGACATTTTCTGCCTGATTAAGTGGTGCTGTCAGATAGAACTTTGTACCACCAGAAATCTCCACATTAGCCCCTGCAGCACTTGTTTTTCCGGTTGTCACATTTACAAGTTTTACACCTTTCGGCAGCTTGAAAGTGATCGTCTGCAGTTTATCCGCTTTGAATGTGATCACACTTGTTCGCTGGCTGTTTCCTTCCACATAAGCCTTTACATTAGATTCGGAAAAGCTCATATCTACAGACGGAATGTCCGGCATATTTACACAATAATTGTAAAGCTCCATTGCCAGGTTCTTTCCTGTTGCATTAGTTCCGGATGCCCAGTCACTGGATCCATTTGCATAAGCTGCTGCAAGATGGGTAATGATGAATCTCTTTCCTGCCGGAAAATCCGGATGTTTCTCATCGAAGAAACCATTCTCATCACTTGCTTTTGTTCCGTAATAGCAGACCTTTGCAAGTGTCTTTCCATCGGCAAGTTTCTGGATCGTATAAGTTCCATTTCCCGGTCCTTTTTTCGATGGTTCAACACAGTATGCTGTCGCATTGATGCTTCCCCATTTCACATAATATGGACAAGTCAGATAAGAACCTAATCCATAGTCTGCGTAATAGTACCAGGAGCCGGCTGTAACTGTGACTGATTTTGTTCCTGTTTCACCGGAAGCAAGCATCATTGGCATATCAAAAGTAATACTTTCGCCTGCTTCAAGATCTGCAAGAGCAACTTCCTGGTCAACAGCTTCCTGCATAACCTCTGAGAGTGTGATCTCTGTTTCCGGATCAACGGTCTCCTGATCCTCCGTTGCTTCGATTTCTGCATCAAATTCTTTTTCTGTCAGTTCTGTTTTGCTCTCCGTGTCAGCAGCATCAGTTTCCTCTGTAGACGAGTCAGCCTCAGAATCCTCTGCTTCTGTCTCATCGGAAGAACCAGCATCCTGATCAGAAGAACTTTCTGACTGCGAATCTTTCTGCTGATCCGCTTCTTTTACCACGATCTTTCGATTGATCTGGTAGGTTGGGTGATCCGTTGTCTGTGGTTCTACATAATAGACTGCCTTATAGGAATTGGCATAATCGGTAGAAAAGTCATTCCCGTCCGTATCTTTTGCTTCCTGAAATGTAACTTTTACTTTGCTGTCATCCTGGATCGTAAGACCGGTATAATCACTCTTTACATCGAAATTGTCTCCAACCTTGATCTCATAATCCTTTGCAGTTACCACTTCATCTTCATCCAGCTGATCCTTGATCTCCTCATAATACGGAATCTTTTTTACAGATCCGGCATCATCAGAAGCATAGGCAACTGCGGGAGAGAGTACCGTCGATAGAACCGTTACTGCAGTCAATAAACCGGACATCACCCTGCGTGCTTTCTTTTTCACGTTCATTCTCTTAAATCCTTCCTTTCTGATTTTTTGTGTATGATTATCTGTTCGTGTCTGCGTATTATCTTTTATACGAAGATGATCGCCTCCTTTCCTGAAATTTGCGCTATTTGGGACAGTCAGCACAAGCTGAGATAACAGCACAAATATATGGCGGTATCTGTTTGTCACAAATACCGCCACATGATTTCTACTGTCATCCTCTTTTCAGATTCAGACATTTTATTTTGATTTAAGATTTAAGCGTTTTCCTGTTTTCTTTCCCGGATCCGTTCCTATATCAGTTTCCATCTCTGATACGTTTTCTTCTGGCAGACACGCAGCTTTTCGCTCTATGCATGTTCAAACCAAATATCACTCCGGGCAGGCTATTCATTTTTCAAGGTACATGAAGGTGTTCTATGCAAATCCTTCATATAACGAAACGCTCAGAGCCTGTTTTACAGTGGTCTAATTCAATTTTTTTGAAATTTTTTTAAAATTCTTCGTTTTCCGCCTTTTTTTTCATCGTTTTTAATGCCCTGTTCAGGAGGTCATTTACACTCTGCTGTTTGATTCCCAGATAATCTGCAACATCCTGCTGACGCATTTCCTCAAAATAAACCAGATTGAGTACCGTCTTTTGTCTCTCTGTTAACTCTTTGATCAAAGCGTTCAGAATTTCTCTGTCGATAACGTCGTCAACAAAATCTTTTGAAGATCCTCTCATAATCTCCGCATCATCTGTAACATCGCTGTTAGAAAACACACCATGATTGGTGCTGATTTTGCTCTGGCTGTATGCCATACGGTCTTCAGCCTCCATCAGCAGACGGATATACCAGTTTTCATTATCAAAGAACTCTTTATTTAATTCCTTGTTATCGCCAGTTACACTCACATATTCATAGTCATCACAACTATGAAGTGGAAATACGGTTGATTGATTTCCTGCTGTATAAAGTACATATCCGTGATCATAAACAGAGATTGTTGTATCTGCATTGATCATTTCCTTTACTACAACTTTGTGTTCCTTCAAGGATTTCACGCTTGGGATTCTCTTCTCCACATCAGCAACTTTCACGATTTTTTTCAGTTCTTTTAATGTCAACATAAAGACCACCTTTCTGCCTTTCGGCTCCGAGTGGTCCATTCCATCTTTTATAAAATTCCTGCACAGACATAAAGAACTGCAGCACAAGAGGTCACGAACTCACCCGTTTTTTTTGAACGGGAGTCCGCGACTCCTTTGTAACGCATGTATCTGCGTTTAGATTAAGTTTGCCAGATTGCCTGGCTTATTCAATTGCTATGTGCATCTTCTGATTCATTCTCTGTTTGCTCTTTGCGAAACATGGAATAATCGCCCATAGCATCGTAAGGACAATGCCTTACAAATTCCTGGTATTCGATTTCAGTCATCTTTACTTCCTCCTTTGCGCCATATTATCAAAATCTCTCTCTGCAATTATTTTTGCAGAAGAGAATTCAACCTCTATATAACGAAACGCTGAGAGCCTGTTTTACAGTGGGGTACGACAAAAAATTTAAAAATTTTTTGAAATACATCAAAAAAGCCCGACAAAACAAATACTTCAACAATCTCCAAAACCAGAAAATACTTCTGATCTTGCAGTGTATCCGTAAATGTTTTGCCGGGCTCTTAGTGATTCCAGTCAGGTTCAGCTCCTTGACAAACTCTTGCTGTCTGGTGCGTTCTTGATGGTTCCTGCCAAATCCAACGCTTACTACAGACAGCTCATTCTATTCTGTTATGATCCCTGATTCATCATCTTTCGGGAATACGTCCGCATCCTGGACTTTAATTGTTCATCTCGGATGTGGATCGGACGAACTGACACCATATCATCCTTTACAAATATCTCCAATGTACTGCGACATTTTTTGCACTCCACTTCTGAATCGCTTTGTGCGCTCTTTTCAATAAATGCTCCACATACAGAGCAGTGTACATGCCATTTAATAGCACCTGATCCCATATAGGCTTCCTCCTTTAAGCAATAAGATATTTCTCCATTTATTACTCAACGGACCAAAGGGAAATCAAATCCGCCTTATGAGCATCATGCCATCCATTCCGTAAGTGCCAAAGCTACACGAACAGCACGATTTCTATTCTGATCAGATCTGCTTTGTCGATCTGTGCATCCTTTTTTATCCTTTCACCAGCTACCACTCACTCTTTCCGGTATAAAAAATTCCGCTGTGATTAATTAACATGATATTTCAATAGTTTCAAATACATCACCAGTCAGATCACAGATGTCCTGGATCTGAATCTCGGTATCATCAATCCGTAAGTGGACTGATGGATCAAAAAATTCTACGGTTCCAGATAATGTATGGTACTGACCAATTAATGGATTCTTCCATGACTTTTGAAAATAAGTTGCCTGTATCTTCATTCCATATGCCAGGATCCTTAATTTCATATCCAGCTCATTTTTCTTTTCCTCAGATAAATCTCTTTTTGGTTCATAAATGATTTCCTGTTGCCGGATTGTTTCATCCAGTCCACGAAGTGCCGCAAATGGAGCAAACTGTTTTGCCCTGCGTCCTACATCCATGGGATGTCTCCTGGAAACCGGTCTTGGTAAATATAAATACGGTTGATATGCACTTGCCAGCACTTTTTGCACCTCCTCTAAGCACGGTGACCACCTATTTGCTCATTGCGTTCTCTATAAGTAGAACACTCCAGCAGGTTGGATCCCCGCATGATCGCATTCTTTCCATAACGCTGCTTTACATTCAATACTGCTTCCTGTAAATGCCGTTCCTTATCGGTCTGTTTGGGATCATCAAACAGGCTGTACTGCACATAACTTTCAGGAGCAACCCTGTTCGCACACACCTCGATTCTTCGGATTCCGGTATATCTGTCTGCAATCCTGAGATATAAATCTTCCACTGCATCTATGATCTTTTTGGAACTGTTACTTTCTCTTTCGAGTTTTACGGTTCCTTTGGATGCCTCATGCTCATACCTGTGGTCATAGGCGATCCATAAGGTGAGAGAGCTTGTTACCAGTCCTTTTTCAAACAGATCCAGGACCAGATTATCTGTCATTTCCCTTACGATTACAAGTGCTTCGTCAAAAGAATAATTTCGCATCAGCACCTGGCCATTTGAAAGGCTGTGTTCCTCCGAATGATAGTTCTTGATGTCACTCATCCGGCATGTTTCATATCCCCATGCATGATCGATCAACAGCTCTGCATCAATCCCAAACATCTTATACAGCCAGTCTTCGGATCTTAAAGAAGCCATTGCAATATCGCCCATTGTATGGATTCCATAACCGGCTAGTTTTTTTTCAGTCCGGGATCCAATCCTCCAGAAGTCACTTAATGGTTTATGATCCCATAGCTGCTCTCTGTAAGAGAATTCATCCAGGATTCCAATATGGTCATCCACATGCTTTGCTACGATATCCATTGCGATCTTAGCAAGATACAGATTGGTTCCCACACCAGCGGTTGCAGTGATACCTGTTTCCTCCATAACCTCCTGCATAAGCTTTACCGCCATTTCTTTTGCAGTGAGATGATAAAGCTGCAGATAGTTTGTCACATAAATAAAACACTCATCGACACTGTACACATGGATATCTTCTTTTGAGACGTACCGCAGATAGATTCCATAGATCTTTGCGGAATAATCCATATACAGCTGCATCCTTGGCATGGCTGTGATGTACTTCACACAATCCGGTATCTCATGGATCCGGCACCGGTTCTTGATGCCAAGAGACTTCATAGCCGGAGTGATTGCCAAACAGATTGTTGACTTTGATCTGGTCGGATCTGCAACCACCAGGTTTGCTTTAAATGGATCCAGTCCACGTTCTACGCATTCTACAGAAGCATAAAAGGACTTCAGATCAATACAGATAATAGAAGTCTGATCCTGACTCACATTGCCACCTCCCATACGTCTTTCCTCTTTTTGTAACATGTATCCCATTTTAACTATCAATGACTATCTATCTTTCCTGTTTTCTTCAATATACAGGAAATTCATTTCACATATTCATTGACAAAAGAGGAAATATTGTGTATCTTATAGGAAAGATGTTTCCCTTATCTGTGATTCACATTATAGGAGAGATATTTCCCTTTGTCAAGATTAATTTTAAATTTTAAGGAAACACATTTCCCGTTTTGCCTTGAAGCGGCTAATGAAACTTATAAGACAAGGCTTAGAAAGAGGTATGTTTATGACATTCGGTGAAAAAGTAAGATCATTAAGAAAAGAAAAAAAGATGAGTCAGCAGGAACTGGCCAGTATGGTTGGTGTTTCATATAGGACCATTCGATCCTGGGAAGTAGAAGGACGTTTTCCAAAACAAAATGTTCTGTATCAGAAACTGGCAGATGCATTACAGTGTGACGTTTCTTATCTCATGAGTGAGAATGAAGCTTTTATCACAGAAGCATCCGAACAGTTTGGTAACCGTGGTGCCAGACAGGCTCAGCAGATTCTGGAACAGGCTGCAGCTATGTTTGCCGGTGGATCACTGACAGACGAAGATAAAATAGCTTTTATGGATGAGATCCAGAGCCTTTATCTGGATTCCAAAAGACGTGCAAAGAAATTTACACCGAAAAAATATCTGAAAAACCAAGAGGAAAAATAATAGAAGGCGGGATTATTGTACACCTAATCTGTTACCTTATAGTTACAAGGATATTTCTGCCCTTTTTATTTTTTACTTTTGAGGTGATTTATTTGAGAAACACTTACATATATACAGAAACAAAGAAATTAATCAAGAAATATGGAACCCGAGATCCATTTGAGATCATGGATCAGATGAACATTGTGGTCGGTGAAACTTCCAGATATAAGACACTGAAAGGCTATTGCTTCATGAGCTGTAAGACAATCTATGTCATGATCAGCAGTTTCCTTTCAGAAGAAGAAAAGATGATCGTTGCCGCCCATGAATTAGGGCATATCATCCTACATCGTTCCCAGCTGAAAATGGCTCCAATGCAAGATGATACCCTCTACAATATGACAGATAATACAGAATACCAGGCCAATCTGTTTGCTGCCGATCTTCTGATTAATGATGAGGAGATCGAAGATATGGTTCAGAACGAAGACCTGGATTATTTCGGACTCTGCAGCTCTTTGAATGCGACTCCGGAACTCATGAGCTTTAAACTATACAGCCTGACAAAACGAGGCCAGGCTTATCATATGCCGATGGAGATACAGAGTAATTTCCTGGCGAAATAATAGCGGATAAGATTATTCTACAATAGAAAAGCTATAGATTTAGCTCACTGAAAGGAGGATCATTTATGTCAAGACATCATATAGAAAAGGTAACTTGTCCTTCCTGCCATCATGAGGGGGATTTTGAGCTCTGGGACAGTATTAATACTGCACTGGATCCTGAAATGAAAGAGAAGGTACTTAATCAATCTATTTTCCTTTATACCTGCCCGAGCTGTGGAGAGACCTTTCGTTTAAACTACTCCACACTCTATCACCAGATAGGCAACCGGCATATCAAGATAATCAACCTTGTTCATTTTTTCTCCGTCGATAGAAATTACTCCCGTATAATTTTTATCATAATTCGAAAGTATATTCAAAAGGGTAGTCTTTCCAGCTCCATTTCTTCCAACAAGTCCATAAATACAAGTATTTTCAAATGTATAGTTTAAGTTCGAAAAAACGACTGTTTCACCATATTTTTTAGTTAAATTTGAAATCTGAATCATAAAATTTCTTTTCCTCTCAAATCCATTTTCGTCAATCCGACTACTAACAATCCCATAAAGACTGCCGTGTTCACAAATAAAAGTACAACAACACTTTTTACCACTCCGAAAGTAAAAAGTATTGAGAAAACTTCTACTGACAATACAATAAAACACATATAATTTGTCAAATACTCTGTTATAATTTCTCCATAATAATTATTCATCTGTAATTTGGCATAGATAAAAGGTTTTAATAAATAACGGATTATAATACAAATAACCGGACAAATAAAAATCCAATTTTTATTCACCAAAGATGTTGCCACACCTTTACTCCATTGTACCGGAATTTCTGTCGGCAGCTTAGAATAAGACAATGTCCCAATAATCAAGCATAGTACGGTAATCGTTATCCAAGTAAGCATACTTCCCCATATATACAAAAAGCTAACTGAATCCAGTTTGAAAACAGTTTGATTATCTTTCCAATAATCCTGCAACTCTGTTACATATTGTTCTACCTGTAATTTTTCATAACTAATACTTTCTTCACCCAACATTTTTTCGCACATGCGTTTTGCCTTATTCAAATCAGTAATCTGACTATTTAATATTTCATTCTGCCTCTCAAGCGTTTCCTGCAATGTTACTTTTCCAGATATAATGCTTCGTATATCCTCAATAGAAATTCCTAATGTACGCAGATATGCAATCTTCTTTATATTTTCCACATCATTTTCTGAATAATCTCTATAACCATTACTTTCGTTTCTTGAAGGCTCAATGAGTTTTTCCTTTTCATAAAAACGAACATTAGAACGGGATAAACCTGTTCGTTCTTCTACGTCTTTTATTTTCATGTTATGCACTCCTTTCAAGCAACTCTATTTTATCTTAAGAATAAGCTATAAACAAGGTTTACAGTCAAGCATTTATCCAAAATCTCTTCTCTTTTAGTTATAAATCAATTCAGCATTCACAACCTCTCTTGCTCTACTCCAAATATTATTCATTTCTCCTACCCAACGACTTGACATTTTCTATTTACAATTTCATAACCATAGGGATAGCGACTGGAATTTTGATAAGAAAAAAAAGCAGTCAATCCTAAGACTAACTGCTTTGTGTGTATGGATATGAAATTGTCAAAATTGAAATTCACAATATTAATTGAGAGGCAGAAGCTTCTTCATTTTCACATTCTGCATAATCAATATTTTTTACATTTCTTTGAGTGGCATATTGAACAATTCGTTCTTGAATTATTTCATATATAGTTATTTTCCCACATTCAGGACATATTTTTGTTGGTACATTTGTGGCATGATATATTGTGCCATCATAAACTACATCAGTTTCTGTTGTAATATTTTTTAACCATTTTTTACATTTTTGACATCTAAACATAATCGCTCTCTCCTTTAACTCCCGATTTTTCGTTCTCTGCGACTTCCCAATAAACGGGAATTTATTTGTGGCAACGTAAGGTTATTAAATTGATTTCTGGTGTATTAAACAAGCGAAAATCTAAAAAAGATATAGATGCACTTGAACCCAAACCGGCACTAATGTATTGTTGCATATCTATAATTTGATTTAAGCCTTTTACTTCATTCTGTTTTGGAAAATATCCATTTGCTATTCCAGAAGTTGGTGACGGAATATATAATGCTCCAAAAAATGGCAGTCGAAGCTGTCCACCATGATAATGACCAGCTATGGAAAGGTCATAATCTAAATATCCTAATCCATCCCAATCTGCTTGTGTCATATTCGCTTGTATGGGATAGTGATTTACTCTGATTTTCACCTGTCCATTATCACTTAATTGTTCATACCATTTTTGCAATTCCTGACCATATAAAATCACATTTTGATAGTCCTCTGTACTTTCAAACATATCTTCCGTCATTTCTAAATAATTCATTTGAATATCTGTTTGATTTAATTCAGGAACAAGCCATATACTTTCACCCTCCCTAGTAATTTCAACGGGAGAAAGTAAGACATTCACTCCACTTTCTTCTATCTCTTTTCCTATTTTTGTTAAATTGCCTGTACAGCTTCCATTTATCATGTCGATGGCAAAAGGTCCAGTATTCCCATCAACCCAAAAAGCCATTTCCTTTTTTTCAATCCCATTTATCAAATCAAAAATAGCTTGTGATGATAGCAAATCGCTTTCCTCATACTTGTTCATATCACCAGTAAACAATATACAATCATAATCTAATTGATTAATAGCAGAAAGCAAATCTAATTGATTTTCTCCGAAATACTTCCCGTGAAGGTCGGAAATTTGAAGAATACGATACCCGTCAAACGAATTGGGTAAATCATCAAGTGTGACCGTCTGTTCTGTTACAACAAACCTTTGATTATCATAAATATTCCAAACAACGCAAAAAGCAATTAGAAGAAATATAAATCTAGCCCCATCTCTGGAAACTGAATATTCCGGCGTTTGTGTCCGTGGTGTCCGGTCAGAAGGAAACCGCAGAATCATTGATTGACTGGTGAAATCCTATCAGATATTGCGGCATTGTAAAGCCTGCTACAGCACCGCAAAGCGGCTCTGGGCTTGACAATACCGCACTACCTGATAAGTGGTAAACAAGCCAATCAAAGAGTTTCCATCCTCCGGAATGTCGGTTTCCAAAATTCCGGAATCAAGGTTTCCGGAGACGAGAATATTCA
>JALERM010000174.1 GCA_022764165.1 Eubacterium sp.
TTACATCATCGCCCTGATCGATGATGCCAGCCGTTTCATTACAGGCATTGATGTTTTTTATAATGATAACTTTGTGAATCTGATGTCTGTTATGAGATCAGCCGTAGCAAAGTACGGACGTCCCAAAGTTCTCAACTTCGACTATTCCGATAAATAAACTATGCCGATACTTTCTGAAATTGCCTGATACTCCATCAATTCAACCATACGATATCGGCATAGTTTTTACAGTCTATACAATCGTTTCAGTGTCTTAGGATCTTTCCATAGTTTTTCATCTTTAGTCGAAGCATCGGCTTTAGCCATGGATGTGGAAAGTGTATCCAGTGTTGCAAATGCATAAAAGTCTGAAGTGGTAGAAATATCTTCATGACCTAACAGTTGTTGGATATGTGTTAGCGGAACTCCCGACTGATAAAGATCCATTGCCCTTGTTTTTCTAATCATATGACAATGGCATCGTGCCGGCATTTCTATCCCTTTATTGCATGCTGCTTTTGCACTGTTTCTTATAAGATTTTCTAAAGTATCTGATGATAGACTATGTTTCTGTCCATTCATGGTAGCATAAAACAAAGGTTCTCTTTTGTCCGAGTCCGTATGGAATTCACATAAATAAGCAAGCAAGTGCTTTTTTGTTTTCTCAAGTAATGGAACATTCCTGTACTTGTCACCTTTACCGTGAAGAACAACATATGGGACATCTGCATTCAAGTGCAGATTATCCAATGTAAGTTCCAGAAGTTCAGCAACTCTGGCGGCAGTATCATAAAGAAGAATAAGTATCATCCGATTACGCCTTCCTGTTCTTGTTTTTGGATCAGGTGCATTCAACAAAGCCTTCATCTGTTTTCTTTCAAAGAATTCGATTGGTTTTTTTGTGGTTTTTACCATATCCAGACTACTGACAGCAACATATATCGCCATTAATGAAGGATATTGATCGGTAGAATACTTCAAGAACGAATTGATTGCCGTAATCCGGAGATTACATGTTTTGGGAGATAGCTTCCGAACATTCAACATCCAATCCATATAAGAGCGTATTGTAGCTTTTGAAAAATCATTGTAGCTGATATCTTTTCTTTTGATATTCTGCTGAGTATCCAGATAATCAATGAAAAAGTTCAGGCTGTCTCTATAAGCGATTACTGTGTTTGGACTCACTTTTCTAATATCTGGAAGATAATGATGTACGAATACACTTGCAGTGTCCCAGAAAACTGTACTGTTATGAAATGGATCTTTTTTCATTCCGGCACCTCCGGGATAACATCTTCCAATGACAGTTCCATACATTGAAATGTTGTATAAAAATCTGGAACAAAATGGAAGTAGTAAAGGGTTTGTTTTATCGTCTGATGTCCCATATAACGCATTAAATATGGAAGCATGACATTAACATCCATTCCATCTGCAGCCCATCGATTAATGTTTGCCCATGCAAAATGGTGCCTGAGATCATAAGCTCGAGGATAAATATCCCCTGTGAAATCCGGAAATGCAAGATCCCAGAAACGATGAAAGTTTCCAGACACGAATCCTTCCGACAAATGTTTATGACTGTCATATCCTGGAAAGAAAAACTCCCTTTCTGGGTAGAATGGATCAATCTTTTTGTTATAGTTCTTTAGAAAATCACTCAGTTCATCATTGATATATATACGGCGAGTTTTAGGACCTTTTGATTGAACGACATCAAACCAGCCTTCCCTAAGTGATATATTTTCGCATCGAAGCATTCTGGCTTCTTTACAGCGTATTCCACAGCAATAAAGAACCCTGAAAAAGGCAGGAACGATGTATTCACGACCCCTAAATCGTGGGTGTGGTTCTACTTTATCAACAGCACAAAAGAATTCATCAATCTCAGATTGTGTAAAAAAGTATGGAGGTGCTGGTGTCTGCTGAAAAACTGTGTTATCCGGAATGATATAGACATCTTTATATCCATGCCGATATAAATACCGGCCAAACTCGCGTAATACACTTACAGCACTATACAATGTTCCGGGAGATTCAGCCAGACTATCTATGTATCTTACGACAGTTGTCTTTTCCAGGACAGAACTGCATCTGTATATTCCGACGACTTAGTGCATGTTGCACGGCAATTGTGAGCAACCGTTCCGGTCTGCTGAGCAAGAGCGGGAATGGCAAAGGCCCGTTCCGCTCTGCGGTTATCAAGGGGCTTTCGCGGCATAAAAGGGGCAGATG
>JALERM010000184.1 GCA_022764165.1 Eubacterium sp.
AAGGCCCTCCTGATAACTGGTGGCCACATCCTTCGCAAAACTTGCCATGATCTTCGGCTCCTCACCGAACAGATCGATGATTTCCTGATTGGTACCATAGCCCAATGCACGGATCAGTACAGTGATCGGCACCTTACGGGTACGGTCTACACGAACATAAAAAACGTCATTGGAGTCAGTTTCGTATTCCAGCCATGCACCACGGTTCGGGATTACGGTACAGGAAAACAGTCTCTTTCCCAGTTTATCATGAGAAATACCGTAATAAATACCCGGGGAACGAACCAGCTGGCTGACGATTACACGCTCAGCACCATTGATTACGAAAGTACCGGTAGCTGTCATCAACGGCAGATCTCCCATGAAGATCTCATGCTCGTTGATCTCGTCGTTCTCATGGTTATATAATCTTACCTTAACCTTCAGCGGAGCTGCGTATGTTGTATCCCGCTCTTTACACTCTTCGATGGTGTATTTCACATCGTTTTCGCAAAGTGTGAAGTCCACAAACTCCAGGCTCAGTTTACCACTGTAGTCTGTGATTGGTGAGATGTCCTCGAAAACTTCCTTCAATCCGTCTGTCAGGAACCAGTTATAGGAATCCTTCTGAACTTCAATCAGGTTGGGCATTTCCAAAACTTCTTTTTGTCTCTGGTAACTCATCCGCATACTTTTACCATTTGTAATTGGACGTATTCTGTTTTTTTCCATAGACCGTTTCACCCCTTGTGTATTTAATTTATTACCGCTCATGCCTTTATTCTTCATTTTCGATAGACTTCTAGGCATATCTTGCCATAATAGTGCATTTTTTACGATATCACAAAAAATCAATACTGTCAAATACTTTTTTGTATTTTTTCTATACAAAAATTTGTGAGCATAAAAAGAATCCTGCCCGGAGGGCTTTTTTTGTCTTATAGGAAAATCGAAGGACTTTCCTATAAGACAAAAAATCGGAGCAGACGCATGAGATGCGCTGCTCCGTTCTCTTTTTTCCAAACCTGCAAGAAAGATTTACCCGAATTATTTCAGAGTTACTTTTGCTCCTTCAGCTTCCAGTTTTGTTTTCAGTTCTTCAGCTTCTGCTTTGGATGCTGCTTCTTTAACTACTTTCGGAGCACCATCTACAACAGCTTTAGCTTCTTTCAGACCCAGACCTGTTGCTTCACGAACAACTTTGATAACTTTAACTTTGTTTGGTCCAACTTCTGTCAGCTCTACATCAAACTCAGTTTTTTCTTCTTCTGCTTCTGCAGGACCAGCTGCTGCTACAACAACACCTGCTGCTGCGGATACACCAAATTCTTCTTCACATGCTTTTACTAATTCGTTCAGTTCCAGAACGCTTAACTCTTTGATAGCTTCAATAAATTCAGCTGTAGTTAATTTTGCCATTACTATTTACCTCCAATTATAATTTTATATTCGTTTTTATTTTCATGATTTCCGCGGCTATGCCGCTTTCAGCTCGCTTTCGCTAAGAAATAAAGCGGAAGTTCAATCTCGTTTCTCTCGATTGAACGGCTAAAACTCTAACCTCAGACTTCGCTTTGTTGCAGTTTCAATCGGAAGTTCGACATCACTTCGTTCTGTCGAACAGCTAATTTTCTAAATTCAGGCTACGCTTATCAGCTTGCCTTCATTAAGAAAATTATGCTTCTTTTGCTTCTGCGATCTGGCTGATAACCCGTGCAAAGTTTGCGATCGGGGACTGGATGCTTCGAAGCAGTTTGCCAAGAAGTTCCTCTCTGGAAGGTACTTCTGCCAGAGCTTTGATACCATTCTGGTCATAATATCCACCTTCAACAACACCTGCAACCAGTTCCAGTTTCGGAGCTGTTTTTGCAAATTTTGCAATGATTCTTGCAGGAGCAGTTGCATCTGTTTTAGAAATAGCCAGAGCGTTTGTTCCATCCAGATCTTTGCACATTGCTTCGCATGGAGTTCCCTGGAATGCAAAGTTCATCATAGTATTTTTGTAAACTTTGTAAATAATTCCAGCTTCTCTCAACTCCTTACGCAGCTGAGTATCCTGAGCTACTGTCAGTCCGCTGTAATTAACCAGTACAACACTTTCAGCATCTGCAATGTTCTGAGAAATCTCTTCTACGATTGGCTTCTTCAGTTCAACTTTTGCCATAATTGGTGCACCTCCTTATAGATTTTGTGTACCGCCAAATATGAAAAAAACCTCTTTGTGCACGACAAAGAGGAACTCAATTCTTTATAAGAATGTATTTCCTCGGCAGGCGTACTAGTCTTATGCCTTTCGGCACCTGCTGTCTTCGGCGTGATACTTGCGTATAATAACACAAAATCTGATACTTGTCAATTTATTTTTTACAGATTTCGTACAAAACCTGTTACTGTTCGTTACAATTCAGCTAGCAAGGCCATACCGTTCCTGGTAGATTCAGATGTTTGTTATGTAGGCTTCTGTCCTGCTTTTTATCTTTTGGTAGGCTTCATTGATTAGTTTTCGGATTTTCCTCCTACCTTTTTTCGTTTTCGATAGGCTCTAATGGTTGCTGTTATGATTTCCATCCTATCTTTTTTTGATTTTTATAGGCTATATCATTTGTTTCTGTAATTTGCAGCCTACGCTTTAACCAATTTTAGTAAGCTCGGTAAGTTATTTCTGGTATTCTCAGCCTACGTTTCTACTTATTTGGTAGGATAAAAATGCGAAAACCAAGAAATGAAGCCTACCCAAAGACCAAAAAGGCAGGATGGAAACCCAAACAACAATCGTTTGAGCCTATAATGAATAGTTCTGTGCAGAATAATGGCTGCCTGAACTGTAACTACGATTCGCAACAGCCAAAAATCCCGGAGAATATATCTCCGGGATTTTTCTTTTATAGATTACACAAGTTTTAATGGGTTAATTTTAACGCCAGGTCCCATAGTAGGAGCGATTGTTACGCTTCTCAGGAACTGTCCCTTCACTGCTGAAGGTTTCGCTTTATTGATTGCACCCATAAGCGTCTGGAAGTTGTCCGCTAACTGTTCTTCTGTGAAAGAAGCTTTTCCGATTGGCACGTGAATGATGTTTGTTTTATCAAGACGATATTCAATCTTACCAGCTTTGATATCTTTAACAGCTTTGGTAACATCCATGGTTACTGTACCAGCTTTCGGGTTTGGCATAAGTCCTTTCGGTCCAAGTACACGACCCAGACGACCTACAACACCCATCATATCCGGTGTAGCAACAACTACATCGAAATCAAACCATCCTTCGTTCTGGATCTTCGGAATCAGTTCCTCAGCTCCTACGAATTCTGCTCCGGCAGCTTCAGCCTCATCAGCTTTTGCTCCTTTTGCAAATACAAGTACACGAACCTGTTTACCAGTTCCGTGAGGCAGAACTACTGCACCACGAATCTGCTGATCAGCGTGACGTCCGTCACATCCTGTTCTGATATGAGCTTCGATTGTTTCGTCAAATTTTGCAACTGCAGTTTTCTTTACCAGAGCGATTGCTTCGTCCGGATCGTACAGTTTTGTACGATCAACTGCTTTTGCAGTTTCCATATATTTTTTACCGTGTTTCATTTCCTATAACCTCCTGTGGTAATTGCGGGGATTGCCCTCCCACGTCATTGATTGTGATTAGTCCTCAACTACGATACCCATACTTCTTGCAGTACCTGCGATCATGCTCATAGCAGCTTCAACAGATGCGGCATTCAGATCTGGCATTTTCATTTCAGCAATTTCTCTTACTTTATCTTTGGAAATTGTAGCTACTTTTGTCTTGTTCGGAACGCCTGAACCAGATTTCAGATTGCAAGCTTTCTTCAGCAAAACTGCAGCCGGTGGAGTTTTGGTTATAAAGCTGAAACTTCTGTCTGCGTATACTGTGATAACTACAGGGATAATCAGATCTCCCTTGTCAGCAGTTCTAGCATTGAACTCTTTTGTAAACTGTACGATATTAACACCATGCTGACCAAGAGCCGGTCCAACTGGTGGTGCTGGTGTTGCTTTACCAGCAGGAATCTGTAATTTGATGTATCCTGTTACTTTCTTTGCCATTGTAATGACCTCCTATAATGTGGTAATTGCGGGGATTTCCCTCCCACGAATCTTCTGATGCATGTGTGCAGCAAAACGATTCTTACAACTTCTTTACTTCCGCGAAACTGATTTCTACAGGAGTTTCACGGCCAAACAACTCAACATTGATTGTCACAACCTGTTTCTGTCTGTTGATACTCTGGATAATACCTGTCGTATCCTTCCATGCACCTCCGGTAACAACTACGCTGTCGCCTTCTGCATAATCGATTTCGATTATTTCCGTCTGAATACCCAGCGGAATCATCTCTTCCTCGGTTAAAGGCACCGGCTTGGATCCCGGTCCGACAAATCCGGTCACACCTCGGGTGTTACGAACAACATACCATGTATCGTCATTCATAATCATATTGATCAGAACATAACCCGGGAAAAGCTTCTTGGACACCTGCTTTTTGGTTCCATTTTTCATTTCAACCACGTCCTGCATGGGTACCCGAACTTCCAGGATCTGATCCTCCAGATGCCGGTTCTCGATTGTCTTTTCAATGTTGGCTTTCACTTTGTTTTCATAGCCCGAATATGTGTGAGCTACATACCAGTTTGCTTCTGCCATTTCATCACCCTTGTCCTTATTTGATCAATAAATTAATGAACTCCAGAACGATACTGTCCAGAACGGAAATAACCACGCTCAGAACCGCTGTAATTGATACCACAGCTACGGTCTGTTTTGCAAGAGTTTTCTTGTCAGTCCATATAATCTTCTTAAATTCGGACTTAAGCCCTTTGGTCCAGCTCTTTTTCGGAGCCTTTTCTTTCTTTGCAGATTCTGCCATAGTTTCACCTCTCACCAACCAATCTTACTTGGTTTCTTTGTGCATTGTGTGTTTCTTACAGAATTTACAATATTTCTTTGTTTCCATTCTTTCAGGATGATTCTTTTTTTCTTTTGTCATGTTGTAATTCCGCTGTTTACATTCTGTACATGCCAATGTGATTCTTACGCGCACGACTTCCACCTCCACTGTGTTGATTTGCGTTGTTGCAACGGACTTTCCCTTCTGCCAACGGGGTTCACGACGTCCCGTTTTTAGGCATAAAAAAAAGACCTACTTCCATGTCGCTTAATAACTATATCATGGTCAA
This sequence comes from Eubacterium sp., assembly GCA_022764165.1. Classification (GTDB taxonomy): domain Bacteria; phylum Bacillota; class Clostridia; order Lachnospirales; family Lachnospiraceae; genus Oliverpabstia. The sequence continues at coordinate 5,176 of JALERM010000184.1, forward strand.
TCCCAAAAGTCAAGAAAAAGTGTCAAAAAATCAGGCAGCCTTACGACCACCTGATTTTTTAATACTTTTATAATTCCTCTTCCTCGCTCTTTTTTCCGCCCAGAGCGATCCACTTGAGATATCCATTAATAAACAAATCAATATTCCCATCCATCACGCTGTCCACATTGCCGCTTTCCGTTCCGGTTCTATGGTCTTTTACCATCGTATATGGCTGCATGACATAAGATCGAATCTGATTTCCCCAGCCGATTTCTGTCACTTCTCCACGGATACCGGAAAGCTTTTCCATGTTCTCCTGCTGCTTCAGAAGATACAGTTTTGCTTTCAGCATCTGCATAGCTTTGTCTTTATTCTGGAACTGAGAACGTTCATTCTGACACTGAACCACAATTCCGGTGGGAAGATGAGTAATACGAATGGCTGAAGAAGTTTTGTTGATATGCTGACCACCGGCTCCGCTGGAACGATACGTATCAATCCGCAGTTCATCTTCCTTGATCTCCACATCCAGATCCTCATCGATATCCGGCATAACATCACAGGACACAAACGAAGTCTGACGTTTGCCTGCCGCATTAAAAGGTGAAATACGCACCAGACGATGAACGCCTTTCTCTGACTTCAGATAGCCGTATGCATTTTCTCCATGCACTTCAAACGTAACTGATTTGATTCCAGCCTCATCACCATCCAGATAATCAAGGACTTCCAGGGAAAATCCTTTCTTCTCTGCCCAACGGCAATACATGCGGTATAACATTCCACACCAGTCACAGGATTCGGTTCCTCCCGCCCCTGCATTCAATTTTACGATTGCATCATCTTTGTCATATTCTCCGGACAACAAAGTTTTCATCCTTATTGCTTCAAAATCAGCCTCAAACTGATCCAGTGTTGTCTGAATCTCTTCAATCACGGAAGGATCATTTTCTTCGTAGCCCATTTCAATCAGAGTTTCCATATCTTCCATCTGAGTCTCAAGATTTTCGTAAATTTCCTTATCATCTTTCAGGCTTTTCAGTTCCTTCATCATCTGCTGAGAACGTTCCGGATCATCCCAAAAATCCGGTTCTTCCATTTTTCTTTCTAATTCTTCGATCCGCTTTTCTTTATTAGCGAGGTCAAAGTGAATCCCTCACTTCCACTAATGGTTTTGAATAGGAATTCAGAATGGATTTAAAATTATCTAATTCTACCAAAAGTTTCACCTGCTTTCCATATAATCTCGCCCGCTCATGGGCATTTCTATTATACGGGTTCTGACAGATTTTCTCAAGGAAAATATCTTCTGGTTTCTCCGATTTTTCACTGACGGATATAAATACCCTGTGCTTCTATAAAATCTTCCAGTTCCTGCAGACCATCCTGAGCCCAGGTTTCTGACAGCTGTGCCGGTTTGGGGAAAAACATATCTTCCGCTATTTTTTTGCCCGTTTCCGTTCGGAAAATCTTCTTTACGCTCTTTTTGACAGTTTCTTTATCCAGACCGTCCTCATAGTAATTTACAAGGAAATCTGATTCTACCAGAATCTGATAATCCATTCCTTCTATATTTGTATAAGTATGATGGTGTCCCACCAGATATGCAACCCTCTCTGTCACATCACGTTCAAAGCCAAGCTCCTGCAACATCCGTTTTGCCTCTGACGGACCTTCCTGCTCCTGCAGATGACCTGCACAGCTTCCATACTTTTCTACGGCCAGCCGAATTCCTATATCATGTACCAGGGCTGCCGTCTCCAGAATAAATAACGTTCTTTCATCCAATCCCTCTTCCTCACCAATCAATTTTGCAAAACTATGCACTTTCACAAAATGTTGGATACGGGCAGGATCTTCCCTATAAAACTCCACCATTTTCCTATATAATGCGTTAATTTTGTTCATACACCTGTCCTCCTTATTTTTCACACATCCAGATTAACCCTCAGAAAATGAAAACGGGCAATAAGCACCTGTACAGACGCCATTGCCCGCTTGAATCTACTAATAATATAACATTTTTAATAGAATGATACAAGGGTCAAAAGGTCATGTTTTTCATGCTTGCATGAAAAAACATGACTTTGGGACCCGCAAAAACATGAGAAAGCAGCCCGAATAGGGCGGATTTCGAATGTTTTTAGGATTTCGAGAGCACAAAGTGCGGAGAAATCCGTGTATCATAGGGGTCAAAATACCTTTTGACCCCTACATCATAGAATACTGTCAATACAAAAACTTGTTACTGGTCACAAGTGAACAGTAGTTATATATTTTTTTTAATTCGAAGAATATTCTGTCCCGCCTTATATTCATAGGTAATCTCATCCATACTTTTTTTAACCATATAAATTCCCAGACCGCCTATCTTTCTTTCTTCTGCTGAAAGTTTGATATCCGGATCTTCTTTAGCAAGCGGATCGTATGGTATACCATGATCAATAAAGGTCAAAACTACTGCCATAGGATCCTGGACCACTTCCATCCTGATAGTAGCAGTCCCTACATTTGGATTATATGCATAGTGTGCTATATTTCCAAACAGCTCATCGATAGCAACATCAATCTGAATCTGTGCTTTCGGCGAACAGTCCAGTTTCTCCAATTCTTCATTTACAAAATCGGTTACTTTTTCAATATTTTCAATGATTGCATCAACTGTCAATTCTCTCATTTTTCTTTAACCTCCATCCGCTCTTTGTATTCCAGACACAGCATCGTAATATCATCAAACTGCGGCGCATCACCGACAAAGGTATCAATATCTTTTTTCACTTCTGGAAGCAATTCCATTGGTGTTTTATCTACATTTCTATTCAGAATACTTGTCAGCCTGTCCATACCATAAAGTTTATTTTTGATGTCAGTAGCTTCTGTAACGCCGTCGGTATACTGGAAAATCTTATCTCCCGGCTCCAACTGTACGCATCCTTCCCGATAACGGATTCCTTCCATTCCCGCAAGCACAAAACCGGCTCGTATCTTATAAACTTCATAATTACCATCTTTTTTACAGATATACGGCATCTCATGCCCCGCATTTACAAATCTGAATTCACCGGTTACCATGTCCAGAACACCCTCAAATGCCGTGATAAATAATCCTTCGCTGTTGGACTCACACAGAATATTATTCACTTCTGTAAACACCTCGCCAAGATTTCTTCCCGGCTGTGTGTGATCCTTAATGAGGGTTTTACCAATCACCATAAACAAGGCTGCCGGAACTCCCTTTCCGGAAACATCCGCCATAATAATAGCAAGATGCCTGTCATCTACCATGAAGAAATCATAGAAGTCTCCTCCAACTTCTTTCGCAGGATTCATTGTTGCATAAATATCAATCTCTTTCCGTTCCGGAAATGCCGGGAAAATGCACGGGAGCATGGATGACTGAATATGTGTTGCAATATCCAGTTCTGCTCCAATCCTTTCTTTTTCTGCTACAACAGCAGTAAAATCATGAATGTACTGTTTCAGCGATGCGGCCATCTGATTAAATTCTCCCGCAAGATCTCCAATTTCATCATTGCATCGAACTTGAGCCCGATAATCAAGATTGCCTCCGCTGATTGTCTTCACATCCCTGCCCAGGGCCAGCAGCGGATCTGTCAGTCTCTTTGAAAACCGATCTACAATCGCCACTACCAAAAGAATAATAATGGCGAAGAAAAACCCAAACACGATGATTGTAGACTGGATATTCTGTGTTACTGCACTAACCGGTTTCAAAACTACAGATTTGGGTATCTCTACACAAAATTTCCAGTCTGCAGTTTTTACAGGAGTATAGGCATAGTAGATTCCGTCTTCCGTCAGATAGATTCCTTTTTCACCACTCATAATTTTCTTTGCTGCAACATGTGCCGGATTACTTTCTTTATAGATACTTTCAAATCCGTGACCATTCTCCAGCTGTTCCGGTGAACCAATGACATCTCCGGTGTTATCCACCAGAAAGGCAGAAGCTTCCTCTCCCAGATTAATATCAATCACAGAACGATGAAGGTCTGTCATTCGGATATCCATGCCGACAACACCGGCAAAATTATCATCCGCATCATAAAACGGTGCCACACAGCTGATCATCAGACCCCGTCCGTAATAATCCACATACAAATCCGTAAAAACAGCCTTTTCCGCATGTTTCGCTTCCTGATACCATTCCGTGGCAAAATAATCATAATAGGCTTCTTCATAATTTCCTTCGGAATCCTCAGCCGCATAGGCATCATAGCTAATCATAAATCCGCTTTCCGTACCTATATAAATAGTAGTTATGATTTCACTATTCGCAGTAATTACCGGATCCCATACCTGTTCCAGATTTCCCAGAAGCCCCATCTCATCATTGATCTCTTCCAGTGAAATATCCGTTCCCGTAAGTGCTCTCTGCAAAGAATATGTGCCTTTATTCTCCGGATTTGGAGGAAGCACCTCCTTTTTCAGATACGCCGAAGGATTTAGATATAACTTATGAATATAGGATGAAAAATCCTGAATATATCCAGCATAACCCTCCAACTGTATATCCGCAAGTTCCGCTTTATCTGTAACAATATTATAGAGATTCTGTTCCATTTGTGTGATCAGAGCATCTTCACTATATTTCCGTATTTTCATCATACTGGAAATTCCTACGGCACTGGTCAGCAACAGTGCAGCAACAGCAATCGAAAAAACCATCCACTGCACCTTTCTCCGTATAGGTTTTCTTTTTTCATTCATTTCATTCCATCTCCCGTCAAATCACAATATGTACTTCATTATCACCATTCCCATACCGATACATAGCCCGGAGTACACGATGCTTAATTAATTTCAGACCCATTAAGGAGATCTCATCCTCATCTTTCTCTATTCGAAACGGATTATATTTTTTCCCTTTATATAAAAAATGGAGTGAGACTGCATCATCATAGTCCATTCGAATCTGAATCTGCGTATCGGGCAATCTTTCAAACACCCGGATAGAAATCTCTTCAATGCAATTCTGGATTTCAAATATCTTTTTTCTGCTGATTTTTCTTTCAAAAGCAAATGCTTCCAATGTATCGTTCAAAAGATCCATACTATTCGTTCCTGCATCTATAACACCTGTCACATCATTTTTTATAGAACATCCCCATGGCAATACCGGTTGTATACACAGCAAGTCACTGAACAGAATATTAACAGGCGTTCCTACCAGCAGACCAAGTGCCATATAAGACATAGAAGTTACTACGAAAGTCTGCTTTCCCATCAAGAAAGTGCTGTATAACCCGCAGCATCCGGACAGAATTGCAAGAAATCCTGCAAGTTTGATGTAATGAACAGGTCTCTTAAAGTGTACTTTATGAGTTACTGAACCTACCTGCCACAAGAGCCACATTCCTATTCCCATAATCAAAACACAGCCACACTCTGAAACAATTTCCCTGACAGGCGTATGGCAAAACAAAGCAGACAACACACATCCAATACATCCGCCTGCCGCACCCCAGGGGCCGAATAAAAGGCCCAGTGTGGAGGGAAGGAAATTCTTAAGTCCAATATATGCATCAAACTTCAAAAATTCTGTAATCCGAAGCGGCAGATCCAGGAGAACATAGACTATCGCCGACACCAAAATCATATTACAATATTTTGATATTTTACTTTTCCACACGGACAAACCTCCTTTTTATGCTTTCTACAACGGAAGAATCCGCAGCCAATATTCCCATAACCATCACAACACCTCCTGCAGCTTTCAACAGAGTAATCTGCTCCGGATCTGATCCGAAAACCAGTGTAAGAATCGGTGACATAAACATGGTCATAATAATTTCCGATGAGAATATCAGAGAAGTATTTAAAGGACTCACATATCGCAGAGCATAAATCTGTACAATACCATAAAGTCCGCGAATAAAAAAACTGATATAAATTACACTTCCCCAAAAACTGGCATCGGTCGGTAACGACATCGGTTTATGAAGCACAACAGACTCTCCCGCCCAAAACAGCAACGAAAATAAAAAAGTAAAAAACATCTGCCCCATGGCCAGAATAGACGGATTTGATCCAATTGAAAATTTTCCAGATGTCATAATATACAATGCAAACGTTGCATCTGCCACCAAAAGATACAAAACATTCCGGTTAAATATTCCGGTTACATCTGTACCCAATATTAAAAATAATCCTGTAAGAACAATCACAATCCCCACATAATTATTTATTTCTGTCTTTTGATGAAATATCAGAACAGAAAATAATGGGATAAAAACAAAATACGCAGAAAGCACGCAGGCGCAAACCGTAGCACTTACCCCGGAAGAACCCAGAAGCAAAAATACATTGAATACAAAAAGTTCACCTGCCAGTGCCATACTCTGAACAATCTGCTTTTTATCGAGACGAAACAACTCTCCAAAAAAGAAAGCCAGCGTAATCAGAAATCCAATCAGATTCGTAATACACAAAAAAGCAAAATGCGAAACCGTATCCGGTATTGCTGACAGAAAAATGTATTGAATCGCCGCAAAAAAAGTAATAATCACTAACGAAACATTCGCTTCTAATTTATTCATAATATTCCAACTCCCGAACAACAAATTTTTCCAACAAAATATCCGGCTTATACATCATTTTGGCATTTCTCAGTCCCTCATCGCCTAAATCTTCTTCCCAATTAACGTACTCATATCCCTGGCAGCATAGACGTGCAAACTCTCTGTACAATACACGGTAGATATTAGGAACATTTCTATCTCCTTTCCCCACAAGTGCATCGAAACAGGTGTCTGAAAGCGGTGCTCCATAAATATAGCCGCACAATTTCTTATCAATATAAATAACAATACCGGACAAACCCAATTCTGCATAATGAGCAAAAGCCAGATGCATCGCTTCATTTTCCTGCTCCAGCTGCAGATTTCTACATTTTTTGGTCTCCAGCCAATATTTGTGAAATTCCAGAATCTCTGGTACATGTTCCGGACGAATCACCTCTATGATCGTCCGGGCACCGTACTCTCTCATAAATTTATTGAAATATCTCCGTTTTCCAGCCATCTCACCGCCGGAAAGATTCACCAGTTTGTCATAGGTATAAATATACTCCGCATAGTCCCGGACAGATTCTGCACTGAACCGTCCGGGAAACAGCTCCTGGAGTCTGTCCTTTGCTTTCGCAGTCAACGTCTCAAATCGAACTGCTGCCCCGTGACTGTGGGCATCATCCAGAATTTCTTCTATGGCCTCCTTAACCTTGCGGTCACACGTAGTATCCATCATAGGGAACAAATATATTCTTTCCTTTTCTGTGCACCGATGTGACCGCAGAATGTAAAGCACATTGTTTTTTTCGCAGATCATATCCCCGTATTTTGAGAATAAGCAATAAGAGGCTGCAAATGAATGCTGACAGGACCCCTCCCCATACTGATAAAAATACCTCTCCATTTTATTTTTATCTTTCATTTCAATTGCAGTAAACTTTAGCACGATTTTCTACCTCTTCTTTAATATTCCTGTTCTACTGGCGTAATCTGTTTTTTATTCTTCAATCCCATAAATACTTTCTCTGCAGTAATCGGCATCGTTCTAAAGCGAAGACCGGTTCCATTATACACTGCATCTGCAATTGCCGGTGCAGGCGTGTTAATAACAACTTCGCCGATTGACTTTGCGCCGAAAGGTCCGGATGGCTCATAACTTTCCTCAAACTCCACACGTATGGTTCCCATATCAATACGTGTTGGCACCTTATACTGCATGAAATTGCGGTTAATCATATTTCCTTTCTCTGTATAACACATATCTTCATACAGAGTCATTCCTATACCCTGAACGAGTCCACCTTCTGTCTGCACCCTGGCAAGATTGGCATTGACCACTGTTCCGCAGTCTACGCAGGCAACATAATCGATCGGTGTGATTTTTCCTGTTTCCAGATCAATTTCGATTTCGGCTGCTCCTGCCATAAATGGCGGCGGAGAAACAGGTGATGTATGGGAAGCCTGCGCAAACAGAACTTCTCCGGTACCTGCCTGAAGTCTGGTTACAAGATCAGCCAGAGTGATTCCCACTGTTTCATCCTCAATAGAGAACACTCTCTCCCCGTCAAATGTCAGGTTTTCTTTATCTATTCCAAGAATCTGCCCTGCTGCCTTCATAATTTTCTTCGTCATGATCCCACAGGTTTTCACCACAGCCATTCCCGTCACATACGTTGTACTGGAAGCATAGGAGCCACTGTCATACGGAGACTGATCTGTATCCACACCATACACAACAATTTTATCCAGATCACATCCCATACAGTCAGCCGCCATCTGTGCCAGAATCGTGTCACATCCGGTTCCCATATCCGAACAGCCGATCAGCATGGTATAGAACCCATCATCATTCAGTCGAAGCTGTACACTTCCCACATCACAGTTACTGATACCGGAACCCTGCATAGCCATTGCCATACCAACTGCCCGCACTTTATTGGGTGCGATTTCATAACAGGGATATTTTTTGTCCCAATCAATCATTTCCTTTACTTTTTCTACACACCGATCCAGTGCACAGGATGTGGCAGTCTCCCCATAGTAATGAGTAAATTTGTTTCCTTCATGCACCATATTCTGCTCACGCAGCACAGAAGGATCCACATTCATTTTATGAGCCAGCTCATTCACTGCAGATTCCAGTGCAAAAATCCCCTGTGTCGCTCCATATCCCCTATATGCTCCTGCTGACACCCGGTTCGTATACACCACATCATAGGCAAAACGATGGGCTTCAAACCCATAATACATGGAAAGAGACTTTGTTCCGGTAAGTCCTACGGTTGTCGGTCCATGCTCCCCATATGCACCGGTATTGGACAATGTATACAGATCAACCGCCCGGAACTTTCCATTTTTATCTGCTCCAAGACGGATATGTACTTCCATTTCGTGACGGGGAGATCCGTTGATAAAGCACTCTTCCCTCGTGAAAATCAGGTGTGCCGGCTTTTTGGTCAAATAAGTAACAATAGCCGGATATACTTCACAGACTGCAGTCTGTTTAGCACCAAATCCTCCTCCAATCCGGGGTTTCACCACACGAACCTGTGATTTGGAAATATTCAGTGCATGAGAGACAATTCTCCTCACATGGAAGGGAATCTGCGTGGCGCTCTGTACCAGTATCCTTCCATATACATCCATCGAAGTAAATGCAGTAAACGGCTCCATCATTGCCTGACTCACTGCTTTAATATGATAATGCTCATCCACAATGTAATCACATTCTGCCAGGATACCTTCCACATCACCCTCTCTGCTGTCACTGGAAGCGCAGAGATTTCTTCTCTGTTCCGTTCCCTGTCCCTCATGTGCCACATAATTATCTTCCGGATGAATTAAAATCGGATTGTCCAGGGACCTTCTGAAGTCCAGAATCGGCTCCAGAACTTCATAATCCACCTTAATTAATTTCATTGCTTTCAGACAGCATGCCTCATCCTTTCCCGCTATAATAGCAACCGGATCTCCTACAAAACGGACATACTGATCCAGAATCAGACGGTCATAGGGACTTGGCTCCGGGAACGTCTGTCCGGCTAAGGTAAAGCGGTTCTGCGGCACATCCTTATAAGTTACTATAATCTCTATTCCCGGCACCAGCATCGCTTTTGAAATGTCTATATTTTTAATTTTGGCAAAAGCATGAGGACTTCTTTTCAATTTGACAACGAGCGCATTTTCCGGAGCCAGGTCATCTGTATAGACCGGTTTTCCTGAAAGGAGAGCCTTTGCATCTTTTTTTACAATCGGCTGACCGACATATCTGTGTTTTGTATGTTCCATGCTACGCTTCCTCCTTCAATCCAAAGTATTTTTCCAATGCTCTGTACTGAGACTGATATCCCGTACAACGACAAAGATTACCAGACAGATATTCCTTCACCTCTTCCATCGTCGGATGGGACACCTCACGTTTCAAAGCCAGTACAGCCATAATAAATCCCGGGCTGCAGAATCCACACTGATCAGCACCTTCCATGGCAAGAAATCTGGAAAATTCCTCCGCTTCTTCCTGAACACCTTCCAGGGTCGTTACTTTCTTTCCATTTGCTCTGACTGCCAGAGTGGAACAGGAAAGTACCGGCTTATCATTCAACCATACCGTACAAAGTCCGCAATTTCCTGTATCGCAGCCTCTCTTCACACTTTTCATGCCCTGCTCACGCACAAAATCCAGAAGCATCATATCCGGCTGCACATCAGCTTCCACTTTTTTCCCATTTAATATTAATTGTATCTTCATATGCTTCACCCCAGTTTTATTTGTTCAGTTCCTTCACTGCCCGTTTGATCAGAACTTTCGCAATTTCCTTTCTGTACTCTGCGCTGCCTCTCATATTTGAACCAAATCGAATCTGCTGCACAACATTCTCGGCAAATACAGCCACCTCATCCTCGGAAGATGGATCTGCCAGCTCGACATTATCTACAATCTGGGCTTTATGCGGTGTAGCACCAAGCACCACCATATATTTTCCATCCAGACATGATACCGCACAGGTAAGGACAGCAAAATCCGTCTCCGTCATCCGATGGGACTGGTAAGAAACTTTTCTGCCATCTTTTTTCACCACCATATTTACCAGAATGTCATCATCGGGTTTCATACCGATAAATTGTTTAATCGGCACACAACCTCCATGGTAAAGTTCTACATCAGTATTCAGTGCCGCAAAAATTGTCAGCACATCTGAAAATCCAAATCTGGGGAATATACTTCCGCCCACAGTCGCTGTATTTCGGAACTGCACGCCCACAATATGCCGCACAGCTTCCCGAAAGCTTCCGCCAAACTCTTTATTCAATGAATTGTTTACTTCCAGATCTCGAAGAGTACACATACATCCGATCCTATATTCTTCCTCATTTTCAACCACCTGATCCAGAGAAAGATTACACAGATCAATACCAGTCATCATATTACGTGATCCCATCTTCATCCAGAGATTTCCACCCAGAATACTATTTTTTTTACTTTTTTTCTTCAGTGCATAGGCTTCTTCAAGACTTGTTGCCTGCACATAGTTTTTCATTGTAAACACATCAATTCTCCTTCCTTCTTATCTTTTCTATTATTTATGACAAGATTATTTAACATCTCCCAATCCTGACAGGTGTCAATATCCCACAATTCCAATTCATCAAAAGCCTCTGCCAAAAGCAGCTTATCCGGATATTTTTTTACCAGGATGGAACCTCCCGCTTTCTCCGGAAGACAGGAAAGTTCCTGAAAATATTCTTTTCCAAACAAAATCGGAGCTCCCTGTCTCCCGCCAAAAGAGAGTCGTACTATCCCCGACCTCTGTGCTGAAAATATCGCTGCCATCCGCATCAGACTCTCTTTTTTCAGCAGTGGCTGATCACAAGGACAGAATATGCATCCATCCATATCCTGCATCGCACCCACCCCCAGCCGCACCGTATCATTTCGATTCGGAAAATCATGAAATACCACATCCACATGCTGCTTCTCGCACAGTTCTTTCACCTGCACATTTCTTGTAACCACCAGACGTTTTACAAATAAGTCGCCGTCTGTAATATCCACCACTCTTTGTATCAATGTTTTCCCATGAAATTCTTCCAGCAGCTTATTTTTTCCAAATCTCCTGCTCATCCCGGAAGCCATAATGACACATCCAAGCTTCAGATTGCCCAGATACAGGTTGGGCTGTACATATATCTCTTTATCGGGATACTTTTTCTGCAGCGGTTCTACATAACCTTTCATCACAATCTTTTCCATATACTCTTCTGTAATCAGTGTATCATCTTTCAGCGGATAAAATTTTTTTGAAAGATATAGCCGATGCACCACTTCACAGGCCCTCTTTCCCAGTGCATGCAGTCCATAGACCACAATAATCTCATCCACATTGTCATAAATAACCGGCTCTGAATGATTCGGAAATTTTAACGGCATATGTTTTGATCCGTCAGCCTCCACCAGAACCACATCTGCAAATGCGCACACCTTTTCATAAGTCTCACCGGATAGTGCTCTCATTTTTATTCCATCCGCGATTCCTGCCATAACATAATGTTTTTCTTCTAATTCATTGATAATCTGATCCGCATTGTCCGTCAACAGCGTATTTTCTTCGATATACATATGGGTGGACGTAGTGACAAAAACCTTACATCCCTGTTCCAGATATTTTTTTGCCTCCTGCCGGATCAAGGTAGTTTTCCCTCCAGCTCCCACAAACGCCTTAACCATTTCTATCTCTCATTTCAAACTGACGCTGAAGATGTAAAATGGCTTCCAAAACACCTCCTGCAATACATCTGGCTTTATCAGAAATAGTAAAACAATTTTTATATTCCTCTATTCGAGGATCAATATCTGCAATTTTAAATCCTTCTGTTACAGGATATCCATCCCTGAGCAGCCCACGAAGCAGCCCGTTAATGGATGCCTTCACCGGAATCTGCTTATCGCCATGTTCCACCACGGCAATAACTTCTCCCTGCCGAACCGTATCCGTAATTTTCTTTACGTTCCGAAAAATACCTTCCGCCGGACTGTGAATCACACGTTCCTTTGCATATCCGGCAATCATCCCCGGAATTCCCGTATTCTCTATCGCTTTTCCCTGATAAATAACTCTCCCCAACGAATGACCTCTCTTGGTTTCAATTACGGCATCTACATCTGCCCCTGCCACAAATCCAGGTCCCAAAGCAATCGTAATGGGTGCCATCTGCCTGTTTGTACCCAGATTTTTTTTTGCAAGAATGGCATCCACCACTGCAAATGGCTTCAGCACGAAAATGCTCTCTCCCTGTGGGTCAACCAAAACGGGAAGTTTTTTCTGCTCAAGCAGTCCAATTGCCTGAGATACATCTTCTGCCAGCGTACATGTAATATTCTCCACTGTCTGGATTTTCTCATAAACAGCTTCCGAGAACGCCACATTCCTCCGAATTGCAGAAGGATGTTCTGTTTCAAGAATCAGAATATCAAATCCGCACTGATATAATTTGTATATGGTTCCTGTTGCAATATCTCCGCCGCCTCTTACAATGATCAGATTATTCATTATCTTTATAGCCTGATAATCAGCCTTCCCTTTCCTTAATTTCAATTACTCCTCAGTTTCAAACATTCACTTGTAAGTCCTGCATCTATCATACTATTTATCTCGCCTAAAGGAAAGCAATTTTTATAAAAAGCATCCTGCCCGGAGAACTTTCCTGATTATACAGAAAAAGATGCCCGGTAAGCCGAACATCTTTTTCTTACTTATTTATCTTTAGGTAATAAAATATTTAATAAAATGGCTACTACTGCTGCCGGCACAATTCCGGACCCTCCGAAAATCAACTGCACTGTCTGAGGCAGCCCAGAAAGGATTGCCGTATTAGCTCCAATACCATATCCCAGACCTAATGCAACTGAGACAATGGAAATATTTCTTGCCGTCATCGGATTTTTGGTAATCAGCTGAATTCCGCTGACAACAATTGATGAAAACATCATAACTGCGGCTCCGCCAAGCACAGACTGTGGCATAATGGAAATCAATGCACCTACTTTAGGAAACAGACCACAGATAATCAGGAAAATACCTCCAATGGCAAGTGCAAACCGATTCACGACTTTCGTCATGGTAACCAGTCCCACATTCTGTGAAAAAGATGTATTCGGCAGTACACCGAACAATGCCGCAAAGGAAGAACCAAGACCGTCACAGACAACTCCGCCGGACAATTCTTTATCCGTGGCTTCTCTTCCCATTCCGCCTTCCATAACACCGGAAATATCACCTACAGTTTCAACCGCTGTAACAATGAACATAATCATAATCGGCAGGATTGCCCGTACATCAAAAACAATATCTACCGGCATCAGTCTGGGAACAGCGAACCAGGAAGCTTGTGCCACCTTATCCCAGTTCAACACCCATGCTTTGGTATATTCCACTCCGTCAGCAGTCACCCCAACCGGATCCAGTGCAACGCCCATAATAGCGGCCGCAATATATCCAACAATAATACCAAACAAAATGGAAGCTGTCGATGTGATGCCCTTTGTACAATGCTTCAGCACCAGAATAACCACCAGCACCAGTACACCCAACAGCAGATTTTCCAGAGAGCCATAATCTTTGGCACTGCTTCCTCCGCCGAAGGAACCTACGCCCACACTGATCAAAGACAAACCAATAGACAAAACAACAGTTCCTGTCACAACCGGAGGAAAAAACTTACGAAGTGGTTTAATCAGAAAACCCAGTACGGATTCAAACAGACCGCCCAGAATACAGGCTCCCATAATTGCTCCATACGATACAACACCATTTCCCATAATCCCCGCAACAGAATTACATACACCGATAAATCCAGAACTGGTTCCCATGATAATCGGCACTTTTCCGCCACAGGGACCAATCGCAAAAAGCTGAACCAACGTTACAATTCCTGCAATCAGCATCGCATTCTGCAGCAATGTAATCTGCAAAGCCGAACCAGCTGCAATTCCGCAGGCACCACTGATAATCAGGATTGGCGTCAGGTTCCCGACAAACATTGCCAACACATGCTGAAGGCCCATCGGAATGGCCTGCTTCAGCGGAATACGCCCTTCAAACTCATAAGGGCTGGAATATTCCTTTTTCTTTCCCATATCATACTTCCTCTCTTTTGTACTTATCTATCTTCTCAACTTCCATATTTTCAGGAAGAAGCAGATTCTATATAATCAGCGTGGCACAATTATAAAATATATATATACCTTTTTCAAGCAAAATCATCATTTTCACGCTGTTTTCGACATCTTTTCGAATCGACTAATAAGCAACAAAAAAAGACATAAATACCACCTTTTCTTTCGACTCATTGATATACCTGTGATCACGGTCAGATTCAAACCGGAAAACATCTTCTTTTGTAATCACATATCTGCTGTTTTCCAGCCAGACAGTCACTTCTCCTTCAAGTACAGATATATACTCTCTCGTTTTCTCTCCATGGCTTCCTGATATATATTTTTTCCCCGGCTCAATCTCAATGCGATAAATTTCTACTATATTATTATCTTCAATCGGGAAGCACGTCCACACGCGATACTCATCTTCCACTTCTTTTGTCGGAACTGTTTCATCAACACGAATCAGAACCGTATCCCGCAGAGGCGTGCGAATCAAATCATTAAATTCAATGCGAAGTCCACTTACAATTTTCCCCAAAACCCCCAGAGAAGGATTTGCACTTCCTTTTTCAATCTGTGCCAGCATACTTTTACTGACTCCCGTCTGCTCTGAAACCACATCCAGGCTCATTCCCTTTGCTCTGCGAATACTTTTCAAATTTACTGCGACATTATGTGACAAATAATCCATTTTTTTCTGCCTCCTTATTAAGTCCATTATAACCACTTCGCGCCGCTTTGTAAATTTCCAGATAACCTTTAATTACCAAATACACTTGTTTTCTTAATAATAAAAGGAGAATGTCTCTCCTGCGAGATACATTCTCCCCTTGCTCATCATGCTTTTATTCCACCAATGATCAATCAATAATTTCCATTAATTTGCCGCAGCAAATCGGAATCTGATCACCTTTCTTTACAAATACAGTTTTATTGCAGGTTACACAATAAACATCTGTATCATACGGAGCAAAAAATGCCGGTACAGCTTTCAGTTCCTGTTCGCTGAGCCCTTCCATATGGAAACGAGCTACATTTTTTACAGTCGTATCTTCCGGTGTATAAACCCCCATAGGCTCCAGGCGTTTGGTCTCACCGATGCAATTGCCCATTCTTACCCATAAAGCCTTCAATTCTGCAGTCTCGATGTCATTTTCCGGAATAAATTCCACGATTGCCTTGTCAAGTCTGATTTTCATCCCTTCATACCTTCTTTCTATAGACTTAAGCACTTTTTATATACACATACTTTATCATATCAGCAGAGTGTTGTCAAATTTTACATGTCTGACTTATACTTCTGCGTATCATTTATTCGAGTACGATATAGGATTCTTCCAAAGGCTTCACATAACCAACAACAGCTGCTTCCGGAACCTGTGTCTTCAGCTCATCCAGACATGCATCAGCATACGCTTCCGGCACAGCCATCAACAAACCTCCGCTGGTCTGCGGATCATAGAAAATGTCCTGCTGCGCCCGTGTTATACCATTTTTCACAATGACGCCAGCGGACGCATACTCACGGTTTCTGTAAGCACCTGCCGGTATAAATCCCATTTCCGCCAGCACATAGGCTTCCGGATGATAAGGAATTTTATCAGCCATCAGGTGAATCGTTATGCCGCTTCCCTGAGCCATTTCAAAACTGTGCCCCAAAAGAGAGAATCCCGTCACATCGGTACAGCTGTTCACAGGATATTTCACCATGATATCCCTGGCTGTTTTATTCAGAGATGCCATCTGTCGGTAAATGCGCCGGCAGACTTCATCGGACACCAGATCCGCCTTGATACTTGTTGTAAGGATACCAATACCGAGAGGTTTTGTGAGTATCAGCACATCCCCTGGTCTGGCATTGCTGTTAGTCAGAACCTTATCCGGATGGACAAAACCGGACACCGCCAGCCCGTAAATTGGTTCTGCTCCCTGGATCGTATGGCCTCCGGTAATAATCGCTCCGGCCTCATATACCTTGTCGTAGCCGCCCCGCAGTATCTCCTGCACCACCGATTTCTCCATCTTCTCTGCCAGACACATAATGTTCATCGCCAGCCTTGGTGTGCCGCCCATAGCATAAACATCGCTGAGGGCATTGGCCGCTGCAATCTGCCCGTACAGATAAGGATCATCCACAATCGGAGGAAAAAAATCCGTTGTCTGGATCAGTGCCGTATCTTCATTGATCACATACACACTGGCATCATCACTTTTATCATAGCCGACGATCAGCCTGTCGTCTCTGTGAGTCTTAAAACCTTCCAGCATATGCACCAATGTCCCGGCCCCAACTTTTGCACCGCATCCGGCACATTTTGCAAGTTTCGTCAATTTAACGTCTGTTTCCATCTTCATCCCCCGCTAACTGTCCTTCGCCCGGTAAATAACCTGATAACCATTTTCTTCCTTTTGAACTACCTGTTCGATTTCCTCAGGATAGCAATCCCCCGGACATGGGGTATCACCTTCATACCGGACACAGGTGCCACAGCTGCTGCTCAAATCTCTCGGTACCGGCATCATTCTCGCCTTCATCCCTGCACCTTCACAGAGTTTCTTAAACTTCACAGCACCAAAATGAGAATAACATGTCGCTATATAAATCATTTTTCTCTCCACCTGTCACTGAGCCCCTGCATCCCATTATTTGCACATGACCAGTACAAATTCCTCATTTTTTTCTGTAACAGTAACTTTATAACCCTGATGTTCCGCATAGCGGGTTACATTTTCTTTTGAAGTCTGATTATCAACAATCATCTCATATCTTTTTTCTTTTGAAGCCATTGCTTTACGAATCATAATCACCGGTTCCGGACAGGAAAGTCCTCTTGCATCTAATGTTTTCATACAAAATCTCCTTTACGCCTTTTCGCTTTTAAATGTATTGATCGATGCAATCACCGCAACAATGACAATACCGACGATGACTGCAATTTTACCATTTGCGGTAGGACCTTCACCACTGGATGCCAGACCAAAATTGTGTGCAAAAGCTGCACCTGCCATCAGTCCCAGTACAGCAACCGCACTGTCACTGTTGCCTTCTCCTGCCAGAATCAGCTGACGCAGCGGACATCCGCCCAGAAGAACACAGGCAAAACCAACCAACAACATACCAAGTAAATTCCACAGACCATCGGTATGTGCTACCGGCTGACCGGCAAATCCCGCTGTAAAATATGTACCTTCTGTGACTGCTGTCAGAATCAGATTGCACACCAGTGCACTAACGAAAATGGCAACAAAGCCAAAAAGAAGCTTTGTTTCTCTAAATAAAACCACATCACGAATGCCGCCCACCATGCAAAGACGGGTTCTCTGAGCAATAGCTCCTACAATCAGACCTGCGATGAGACTGACAGCAATAGCCGCATGTTTTGCTCCAGGACCGGCTCCCTCTTCGGTAAACAGGATAAATGCCGGTGCTGCCACAAGAAGAACCAGCATGACAACCTGAACGATTGGAAGTACAGCACCTTCCACTACCGGCTGTCTGTAGGAACGCTTTAAGGTATAACCTTTATTGAGGAAAAATACGCCGCACAAAATTCCCAGAACAAATCCCGCCAGTCCCAGTAATGCATTGAAATCTCCGCCTGCCAGACGAAGAATCATACGGAATGGACATCCCAGGAACATCAAACATCCAATCATGGCAAAGAATCCCAATACAAAACGGGTCAGCGGTGAACTTCCGCCTTTTGCTGCGAACTCTTTTTTACAAACTGCCATGATAAAGCTTCCAAGTACCAGTCCGATAATCTCCGGACGGATGTACTGTACTGCACCGGCTCTGTGAAGGCCCAGTGCTCCTGCTGTGTCTCTCAAGAAACAGGCAATGCAAAATCCCATATTGGCAGGATTGCCAAAAAACACCAGCAGAGAGGCGATCACACCAATGATGAGACCACCAACGATAATCATTGTTTTTTCTTTTTTCGTATCCATAAAATACCTCCTTTTTCAAAATTCAGTCTATCATCCACCACACCCTGATGTCCAATCAAACCTATTGATAGATTCAATAGATTTATTTGATTTACCAATAAGTCTATGATATGATACAAGAGTCAAAAAGTCATCTGACCATAAATCATATCAGGAGTTTTTATGAAAGCAAAAATTTATCTGGATAATGCCAGCACTACATATCCCAAACCACCCTGCGTACCGGACGCTGTATACCGGTATATGACACAAATTGGTTCCAATATTAACAGAGGCTGCTACGAAGATGCGTATTCTGCGGAGGAAATGGTTTATGATACCCGCCGACAGCTCTGTGATCTTTTCGGCTTTTCAGACTGCAAAAACGTGATATTTACAAAGAACATTACGGAAAGTCTGAATGTGATTATCAAAGGATTTTTCAAACCAGGCGATCATGTTCTGGTCTCATCTATGGAACACAATGCCGTTATGCGCCCCCTTGTTCAGATGGAACAGACCGGTGTGTCCTTTACACGATTGCCGTGTGACAGAGGCGGCAGTCTGAACACGGATGAGAACGGAATAGATTCTTTTCTTGAGCAATACCTGCAGCCCAACACTAAGGCTATTCTCATAACCCATGCCAGCAACGTCTGCGGCACGATACTTCCGGTAAAAGAGATTGGAAATTTCTGTTTCCAACACAAACTGCGCTTTGTTGTGGATACTGCACAGACAGCGGGAACCTGTCCACTGGATATGGATGAAATGCATATTGATGCTCTGGCCTTTACCGGGCATAAAGGTTTGCTGGGTCCACAGGGAATCGGGGGGTTTATTATCCGGGATGATATGGCAAAAGAAATGATACCGCTTCTCTCCGGAGGCACCGGAAGTCTGAGCCATAAGGAAACGATTCCGGATTTTATGCCGGACCGCTTCGAACCAGGCACTATGAATCTTCCCGGAATTGCCGGACTTCACGCAGGACTCACATGGATTAAAGAAACCGGGATGGAACAGATTCGAACCCATGAATTGAAACTTACTGAACAATTTATCCAGGGAATTCTTACTTTTGATTCTCAGGGGGAACGAATTCGTATTATTGGAAAAAAAGAGATACAGAACCGTACCGGTGTGGTTTCTATCCAGACACCCCGGCAGGAACTCTCAGAAATTGCTTTCCAGTTGGATGACACATATGGAATCATGACCCGTGTGGGTCTTCACTGTGCACCCTCCGCCCATAAAACACTGGGCACCTACCCAACAGGAAGTATTCGCTTTTCCTTTGGCTGGCACAACACAGAAGAAGACGTAATGCAGGCCATAGAAGCACTCAAAGCTTTGACAGGAGCTATTTAAAAGAAAGGGCAGTCATGGACTTTAAACAGTTACAATCATTTATCGCAGTGGTCAAATACGGGAGCTTTACAAAAGCTGCCCAGGTATTATATTCCTCTCAGCCTACCATCAGTTCCCATATCCGAAATCTGGAGGAGGAACTGTCAACCCGTCTTCTGATCCGCACTACAAAATGCCTGACCATAACGACGCGGGGCATGGAATTCTACGAATGGGCTACAAATACAATAAAAAGCCGCGACAGTATGCTGCACGGCTGGTATGGTGATACCAAACAAATGATCCGGATCGGAACCTCAACGATTCCCTCCGCATACATCCTTCCGGAAATTCTTCCCGCCTTTGGAAAAATAAATCCAAACGTTTATTTCAGCATGAATCAAAGCGACAGTCAAAAAGTCATTGACGGACTTCTGCAGGGAATCTTTGACATCGGCTTTACCGGTATGCCCAGTGATCATGAACTGCTGGAATGTATTCCTTTTTATGAAGACCGCATGGTCATCATCACTCCTGTCAATGAACACTTTCTGCACTATCGTGCAGAAAAAACACCTGATCTTGCAGCGATCATGCATGAGCCTGTGATCCTGCGTGAAAAAGGCAGCGGCAGCAAAAAGAGTGCTGATTCCTTTATCGAAAGTCTGGGGATGAGCGAAGAAGATCTGAATGTAATGGCAAGAATCAACGACCAGGAATCTATTAAAAACCTTGTTGCCGGAGGCCTGGGCATCTCTATCATCTCTGAAAAAGCCGCCCAGAATCTCCAGCGTGAAAATAAGATTCTTGTGTTTCAGCTGCCGGAACATACTTCGCACCGACAGTTTTACATTGTCTACCATAAGGATTACATATACAGAGACTATATGAAATCCTTTATTGAATACGTCAAACAGTATTATTAGTGTTCTATTTAACCTCAACCAGTTCAATTCTAAAGTTCAGCTCTTTCCCTGCCATTTCATGGTTGGCATCGAAAGTGATTGTAGTTTCTTCTTTTGCTGTCACTTTCACAGGGAAAGGCTGTCCATACTGATTGGAAAGATATACCTGCTGTCCCACTTCCAGACCTTCAGAGCCGGGAAGCTGTGCGATTTCGACGGTGAAAATGGCATTCGGATCCGGCATACCATAAGCCTCTTCCGGCATCAGATGAACATCTACTACCTGACCAACTTCCATATCAGCCACAGCTGCATCAAAACCTTTAATCATCTGGCCTGCACCGCATACAAATTCCAGCGGCTCGCCTCGATCATAAGAGGAATCAAACTGAGTTCCATCATTGAACGTACCTCTATAATGGGTACGGCATGTTTTTCCCACATTGCGGCCTGTCAGTGCACTATGAGATCCGCATCCGCCGCCACAGTGATCTCCACAGGAATGTTCTTCCCCATGATCACCACAGCTGTAACCTTCCTCATGATGATGATCACAATTTGCTCCGGTGGATACCAGTTCACCCTTCAGATAAGCTTCAACCGCCTGATCCACATCGCCCTGAGCTCCGGCACACAGCTCAATACCTGCTTCTGCAAGTGCAGCCTGGGCACCTCCGCCAATTCCACCGCAAATCAGCACATCCACTGCCTGATCAGCAAGCAGATCGGCCAGCGCACCATGTCCGGTTCCGTTGGAACCAATCACTTCACTGGAAATCACCTGATTATCCTCAACCTCATAAACCTTAAAAAACTCTGTTCTTCCAAAATGCTGGAAAATCGTTCCATTATCATACGTTACTGCTATCTTCATACTTAAAATCCTCCGTGTTTATATTTTTTGACTTGTGTATCGTGGTATTGTATCACAAAACTCCAATCCCTTCAACATTAGTATTAGTAAGATTTCCCCGGGGAAAAAATAAAAATCCCCGGGGAAATCTTACTAATGTTGTCTTAACGATTGATGTTCTTTCATCAATTCACCAAAAAGCACTTCCGCAGTCCAAAATATATTGTACGGAGTGACAATTGCTTTTAGTCCAATGACAGGCAGCCCTGTTTCCTTATATTTCTTTAAAAACATATCCACCTGGTCGGAATTCATACCAGAAAACACCAGCATCTCTGCCGGAAAAGGTATTCCGCTAAATGTCACTTTTTCCTGTGGAAATCCTTTGATGCCCGCCAGATATCCCAGTTTCTGGGCATAATCTTTCGTAGGAATCGCTTTCAGGCGAATTCCCAGTCTCTTGCAGATTTCTGCTATTGCACTTTCTTTTTCCTTTTGTAATTGAAATGTAAGTATTGTCTGTGACATTTTATTTTCCTTTCGCTATTAATATTTATACAATGAACTACCGAGCTGAAAATTCCTCAATTACACATTGATGTTCTTTGCTATCTTTAGAATAATTCACTCCTACCAACAACATATTCCCTTTGTAATCCTCCAAAGTCTTCACATATCTTTTCTTTTTAATCTGTTCAATTGCTCCTTCTGCCGATTTATCCCATTTCAGTTCTACAATCATCGCAGGCTTATCCTGATGCTTTTTTCGAGGCAGATAAACAATATCAGCAAATCCCTGACCGGACGGCAAATCCCTGATTTCTGTATAATAAGTTCTTGCACTGTAAAATGCAAGTGATATCACACAGGCCAGTGAATTCTCATCATTGTATTTCAATATTGAAGTCTCAAAATGTGCTTCCTCAATTCCTCTTGCCACTGCTTCTGCATTTTTACTCCATGTTTCTTTCAACAGACTATCTGATTTCTTTACCGCATTCATGACTTCCTGCCAACCAGCGTTTTTTATTGCTGTTACAAACACAGATGCAATTTCCGAATTTGGTATAAAAACCTCTTCTGTTGAATAGTCATAACCCAGATATCCCAAATGAATCAGCAATGTCAAAACATCATCTCCAGTTGAAAAGTTTGTCATATCATTACTGAATAAACTGATATCTACTTTTTTATGATTTCCTGCCAGTAATTCAATAACGGTATCTTTCAAACCGTCAAAATTCATCACAATATATTCTCTCAAAGCCTCAAATGTCTCTGTCTGATTCCAATAATTATCAAAGCATTGGCTAAGCATAGCACTTACCACTGATCTGGGGCTGTACACATGATCGATACTTTGAAATCGATATCCATCATACCAGCGTCTGGTTTCATCAAAATCCATGTGATACTGCATGCATAATGCTTGTACTTCGGTTTCCGTAAATCCAACAAATTCTGCCAGCTGCTTTGGATTGGTCATAGAAAATTCATCAAACATATTTAAGGCAGAATGTGACCCATATTTCTTGATTGGAAGAATCCCTGTCATATACGCTAATACTACATAACCCTTATCTTTCAACAGATTTCTCAAAAAATCCAGATATACTTTCTGGGCCTGCTCATCATCTTTATTTTCACGGAATATACAATCCCACTCATCAATAATAAATACAAACGGAATTCTGCTTTCCGCATGAATATCATACAGAACTCCTATCAGATCATTCTCATCCAGATAATCCACATCAGGATAAGCTCTTTTTAATTCTTTCAACAGACTTTTCTCAATCCTAAGTATCCTCTTTTCAATGTTATGTGTTTTGCTTAAAATTCCTGCATATTTAAGAAAATCACATTATACCGATTCAAATACTTTTCAAAGGAATCATCTTTTCCAACTTTCAAGTGCTCAAACTGGCTTCTTGAGTTGATATTTCTTCCATAATAAGAGGCAAGCATATTAGCCGCCATGGATTTCCCAAACCTGCGTGGACGGCTTACACAAATATATCTCTGCTCTGATTGGATTACTCGGTTTGTATAGGAAATCAATCCACTTTTATCAACATAAATCTGAGAATTTAATGCGGTTTCAAAAAGATCATTTCCAGGATTCAGATATCTGCCCATATTCCATTGCTCTCCTCTCTTTTCCGATTTACTCTTTCTACTTTAATTCACCATCTCATTATTCCTATCATCTATTATATAGCACTTTCTGCCAAAAAGAAAGCCACCTGAGAACAGATAATATTTTAGAAAGAGCTGCGGACAATTTAATGTCCGCAGCTCTTCCTTTTTTATGAAATCAGGCAGCTTCGTCATCAACAGAATTTTCCTCGGCTGCCGCAACAAACTGACGGGTAATACGTCCTGAACCATAAGGATTCTCGTAGTTCAGTAAGTAATTTTCATAAGATGCCAAAGGACTATTTGCAGTACTGATGACAGGACATCCATCGGCATCAGAGCCGCCAAAAGCCTGCAGATACTTAGCAAAGATCAAATAATCCTCACCGCAGTAATCCTTTACCAGAGTTGCATCACTGAACATCGCAAAGCCATCCCCAAAATTACGAAGGGTGTAATTAATGCCTCCTACTGTGTAATTCTTAGTCACATCTAATGGAACATATTCACCGGATTCCTTATCGTAAATATTTACATTATGCACACGGTATCCGCCGATAGGTCCGCCAGTCCAGATGTCCTTATCGTCAACCTGAACCGTATTCTTAATTTCCGTATTGATGTCATAAGTCATACCTGCAACATGCAGAAAGCCACCGCACTCCTTTCCGCTTCCCGTATCACGTGCGCCAAATTCCAGAGCGTCGAGAATCTGTTGACCGGACACCTCTACCAGACAGATCACATTACCAAAGGGCTGGACGGTTTTACAGGTTTTATAGGTCCAATCACCTGCGTCTACATTGGCCCGAATACCGCCTCCATTCATAATAGCAACATCACAGTCAAGTTCCTCTACTTCATTGAAATAATAATAGTAAGCATCTGCATTCAGATCTCCCATATTTGTCTCCATTTCACGAATGATGCGGTCAGAAGGATCTTCAGGGTTGTTTACAGTAAAGTTAATCTCACTGGATGCAATTTTAGTACCAAGTTGTGTATCTACATCTTCTATCCATTGATTCTGAATAGCCGCAACAGCAGCGTCTTCCTCGCCCGAATACTCGGTAATTAATTCTGCTGTAATATCAGAACCATTAATAGTCATTTTTCCGATTCCGGAGAAATAATAGCCTGTCTGAGTCAGCACAACAGAATTACCCTCTTTATCCTCCACTTCTTTCATCGGAATCGTACTGTGAGAATGACCATCGATAAAAGCATCAAGACCAGTGGTGTTAGCAATCACTTCTTCGCTGGTCCATGGTTTTGAAGAAGGATCAATCCCCAGGTGCCCCAAAGCGATCACATAATCAGCACCTTCTTCATAAGCTTCATCAATCGCAGTCTGCACTGTGTCATAAAGAAGCTGGCCGTCTTCCCCACCTAAAATATCATAAATATATTCAGTCCGATCCTCATTCATAAAGTACGCCGGCGTTGATTTTGTAAAAGACTCAGGGGTGGTGATACCGACAAAAGCAACCTTATTGCCGTCAATGTCAAACATTTCGTAGGAGTCCAGAACATTTTCCTTCCGTTCAAGGGAATAAAAATTACAGGAAACATAAGGAAAATCTGCTTCCTCAATAACTTCCATCGTCCGATTCATACCATAATCAAATTCATGATTTCCCAGCGTAGCAAGATCATAGTCTGCAGCGTTCATCAAATCAATGATAGTCTTACCACTGTCTAGAGAGCCATACGCAGTTCCCTGAATGTGGTCACCCGCATCAACCAGCAGAACATTTTCTCCGGCATCCTCATATTCCTTTTTTATAGCGGAAACGTCAGCATAAGATAATGATTCATCAATGTAAGTATGGACATCATTTGTGTAAATGATGGTCAAATCCAGATTTTCTTTCTTTTCTGTCCACTGAATAGAAGTAAATCTCTTTAACATTACAGTTAGATCTACATAAGTCAAATTGGATGTAGGGTTCAATTTGGTAACAGTAACCCACTGATATCTCTTTTCTCCCTGTCTGACCCTGGAAGTACATTTGACCCCTTTCAGCAAACCATTGGCAACTGCCCACGAAACCGCAGTCTCAGCACTCTCTGCAATACTCTCCGCATCACTAAACGTAGATAAATCAGCAGACTGATCCACTACATAATTCATATAGCTGCCGGCAAAAGTATAGAGAATCACTGCCATTTCCTGACGGGAAACTGACTTCTGGCCATTGAACCTGCCATCTGCAGCTTCCATGATACCGTTTTCAACAGCCCACTCAGCCGCTGCAGCATTTAGTTTTCCCTTAATATCTGTAAAGATAATACTTCCATCCGTTGCAGGCTTACCAGCCAGAACATATAGAGCAACAGCCACAGAACTACGATTTGATGAATAAAAGCTCTTCAGAGAATCCTTCAGATAACCTTTCATCTCCTCCTGAGACAAATGCATGGAACTTGCCTGCTGCGTCATACCGACAGCAGAATCCTGTCCGTAAGCCATAACCGGTGTGGACAAAATTCCTCCTGCGAGAGATAAACTGACCATCATGGCAATCAATTGTTTATTTTTCTTCATAATACACCTCCTAAAAACTAAATTTTATTTATTATACCACGGCTTCTTCTACTATTGCATCATTAATCAACCACTTCAAACTGTCAATCAAAATTCATACTTTTTTATGCATCAGATCTTGAATATGCATTTTTCATCTGACAGCTCAGTTCATATAAGACTTTATCCAAAGTATCCAATGATGCTTTTTTCACCATCTCTGCAATTTTCTGATTTGCTTCTGTTTTCAGAGCCAGACGTTTTTGAGCATCTGTCTCCTGCTCCAGAAGTGCATCATATCGATTGATCATCTCATGACCATTTGACATCACACACTCCTGATATCTCTCAATGTGAAAAAGGGAACTTCTGTACGAAGCATCTGCCATAGCTGCAATCATTCTGCTGTTCCAGTAAAAATTATCTGTGGAAACAGTTTCTGTAGTGTTGGAAAGATAGTCCGGTGTTTCCTCCACATCCGCATAAAATGGAACCAGAACATTAAAGGCATTGGAAGCATAAGCCACCCACTCAATCGTTCTGCTGTCCTTCTCATATTCCGGACGCATCTGAATCAGTGAAATAAAGTCGTTCCGATTAATCCCGATGGAACGATAAGCTCCCTGCATGGATTTGTCTCCATAAGCTCCGTATGGATCATACGGTGTTCCCTGGTAATGAGAAGAAAGAACGTATTTCACATCTTCAACCGTGATTTTTTTCTCAGGAATCATACACCAGGGCAGATTATCCGAAGTGGGAGAATATTCTGCATTGGGACCATCCCATACTTTTGTGCGAGGATTCATACAGCGCAGCATATACCATGCGCGCGGCGTATTATATACACGGTCCGCATCATCATGACTTCCAAAGGCATCTCTGGGATTTAGTTTTCCATCCAATGAAAGATCCAGATGATTTTTCTTTATAAATTCCCTCATATCCGGTGAACACATATATTCTTTCTGCTCATTCAACGCATCATCCAGGTCGAACCGATCCAGACCAAGCTGGTTCGGCATCACCACATAGGCCTCATCCGGAACACGCCTTGCGATCCAATGATGACCGCCAATGGTTTCCAGCCACCAGATTTCATCTATATCCTGAAAAGCAATTCCATTCATCTCATATGTACCATACTTCTCCAGAAGGCTTCCCAGTCTCTGCACGCCTTCCCTTGCACTGTTAATGTAAGGAAGAACAATGGACACAATGTCCTCTTCCCCGATTCCCCCTGGAATCTCCTCTTTTCCATCTTTTGCCGGCTGATAAACTACCAAAGGGTCTGCTCCCAGAACCCGGGGATTGGAGGTGAGAGTCTCTGTCGCAGTAATTCCGACCTGTGCCTCATTCACACCACTTCCTGCCCAGATCCCTTCTCCTTTTACCGCATTTGGCATAGATGTATACCTCATCGGATTATCCGGAAGTTCAATCTCCAAATGAGAAATCACAGACTTGTAATGTCTGGGCTGTTCCTCCGGATGAACCACCACAAATTTCTTCGGGGTAAACCTCCCGGAACAGGAATCATCATTTCGCGCAATCATTGTAGATCCATCATAAGTTGCTTTTTTTCCAACAAGCATTGTTGTACATGCCATTTTTTTATCTCCTTTATCTCAAATATCTTGTCCGATAAGTCAGGAATAAACCTATCATTGCTCCGAAATATTAGCATCTTCCATCAAAACTGTTTCCTGCAGTCCTGCATCCTGATAGGAAATTCTCACCACTGCCTGGGGCCAGTTCAACTGAATCCTTGCAGTCTTATCTTTTTCCTGACCGGCTTTTCGTATCAGTTCCAAAAGTTCACCCATCACCTCACGGGTAAGAAAACCGCCCCGCCATTGAAACGTCAATGTCTTTCCTTTTTTCGCCGCCTGTAAGGATCGTTTGTACACATCTTCCACTTTAGTAAAAGACAATTTTTTCTCTTTATAAAAGAAATGATCACCATCTGTGCACTTTGGTGCCGGAGCAATCAACGGTTCATGATCCCGGAAAATCTGCTTGTCGGAAAGGTTAAAGTAATCGTACCTGATCTCCGACTGTCCGTCACCATTACTCAGTGTATTATCAAATGTAGCATCCAAATGATAATATGTTCCGCCTATTTTCACAATATTCCAAGTATGCCGATACTTAATTCCTTTCTCCGGGTTGTTTCCACAAAGTGCGATAACACACCACACTCCAAGAGCATCCATCAAAACCTTCACCGCTTTGGCAATGCCTTCGCAGACTCCCACACCCTGTCCCAACGGACCAATAATTTCATGCGAATATGGTTTTTTCAGTTTATCATAATAAACATTCTCACAAATGAAATCATGGACATATTTTTCCTTCTCCCACTCTGACAGTTTCATCGCAGGTTGGACAAGCTTCTTCACTCTGGCTGTCATTGCCTTTTGATGTTCAATAATCTTATTCTTTTTGAACAAATACTCCGGTACAAAAATCAGATTTGGTGAATCGTTGTAATATTTATACCGAAATCCAGTTGCCCAGAAAATCTCCGGATGGTCCAACCGCATACGAAAGAGAATATTATACAGTTCTTCACTTTCACATCTGGGAATTACAAACTCCTCTTCCAGACTCTGAACCCCTTTTAAGATTGCATAATACACAGCCTGCTGCTGTTTATTCAATTGATGATAGTAGTAAGTTTCTCCCATATTATTCCATTTCTATTTTACAATTTTTCTCTTTTCATTCTCCCGCACCTGCAGTTCGCCCATTTCAAATACGACAATTTTTTCCCGTGAATCGTTTCCCGGAAATAAATCCTGGCAATCAATCTCATCAGCAAATATCAACTCATCAACCGTCATCAGATAAGTAATATACTCATCAGAGGGATAATAAAAAAACAACTGTATGAATCTCATATTTTCATAGTAAGAATCCACAATCCTGGAAATCACTTTCTGTAGAATTTCTACTGAAAAGGGATTGAAAAAATAAATCCGATCCACAATTTCCGATACCATAAAATTCTCTGCATTGGTAAGTTCAATGGTCACTCTACCAGAAGATATTGCCGTCTCTTTATTCTCTATTGCCTTTTCATAAATCCGTTCATCATATTCAATTCCGATAGACTGGCATCTAGTCTGATAAGACAGGAAAAAATCTATACGCCCCTTCCCGCACCCGTAATCCAAAAGCGTATTGTCTTTTCGGATAAGTCCGGTATTTGCCAGCCGTTCCAATACGGAATAGGGCGTTGGCTCATAGGGATACCTGTACTGATCCGCATTGGAATCATCCCTGCCCATTGTGCGGATCTGTAAAAACCTCTCCCATCTGGTTTCATTTTTGTTCTCTTTCATAAAAATCATACCTGAGCACTGCACAATTCTTTACACCCCATGCAGCATATTCTTCATTTGTCATATCAGCAAAATAAGACTGTACCACTCTGGCGATTCCATTATGTGCCACCAGAATATATGTCTTCTCATCAGATTCTGCCTTGATATCATCCAGCAGATTATAAATTCTCTGTGCAAGACGAAGCATAGATTCGCCACCCTCATAACTACAGGCAAAATCCTCCTTCGCCTTTTTAAAATCCACACCATCCCTTGGTGTGGATTCCCATTTGCCAAAATTCTGCTCTTTGAGTCTTGGCTCCATTCTGGCCGGAATTCCTGTCATCTCAGAGATATGTTTTGCCGTATCTGCTGCTCTCACTAATGGAGAATATAGAATCTCATCTGCTGTAATTCCTTCTTCCAGAATCTTTTTTCCCGTATCTATGGCCTGCTGATGACCAAACTCTGTCAGTTCTATATCTGTCGCACCACAGATCTTATTTTCCACATTCCACACGGTCTGGCCGTGTCTCACAAAATAAAAATGTCCCATAATGTCCTCTAAATTTTTATACTCCGATTATTGTGTTTCACTGTATAGATAAATTTATTAGTTTACTTTTCAAGCCAATTAACACCATTTCCATTGGGCAATCTTAAAAAACATGAACTGTAATATTCATCATTTAACTTTCTTTTCATAATTTGGAACACTTTCTCATCATGTGTTGACATTACAATTTGGCATTTAGAGTTATCTATTAAACTTCTCATCAAATCGGCAAACCCCAATACATTCATATCATCAAAATGTCCTATTGGATCATCGATAAAAATGGTTTGTAAAGGTAAGTCTTTTTGTCCATCTAATGCCCTACTAAAAAAAGAGCTAAATGCCACAGTATTTAACTGAGCAGAACTGAAATATATCTCAGGTCTGTAATCTGAGATAATACCATCTTCTTGTTCATCTTCTGATAAAGTAATATACAGTTCTCCCTTCTGAGAATCATTAAAAGAAAGATGGTATTCCAGTCTCTTCATTACATCATGTGGATCAATTTTTTGATAAATATCATTCATAGTAGATTTACTGAAATAGGCACTTAATTCTTTTTCCAGGTTCAATTTAGTATCATCCAAAACTTTTTGCTTCATCTCTCTTTGGATTGTCAGTTCTTCTCCTCTCTTTATTTTTTCACTTATTGTCTTTTTGTTTTTCTTATATCCGCTGAAGTAACTCCGGGAACTATTCTCTTCTAAAATCTGTTTAAATGTCTCCAAAAGGGTTTCGATCTTGGTCTGTTCTCCCACATATTTATTAATTGTTCCTACCAATTCTATTTCAGAATAGTTCTGATACGGTGTAAATTCTTGAGAAAAAGATACTTCCTTTTCTCTTACTTGTTTTTTTTCAATTAAAGCTTCTTCCAACTGATTAATTCTTAAGTTTTTTACTCTTGAATACTCATTTATTTGTTTTTTCAAACACTCAATATTAAATAATGCCTCTTCTTTCCGTTTTATTACATCTGAATGCCTATCATTAAATTCCCCATTTAAATCTATAAGAAAGCTTACTAACGGATACCTTACTACGTCATTAATAACATTAAGCTGATACTCCTTACAATCTTTTATCTTTTTTGAGAGATTAAGCTTGGTTTCTTCATATGCAGCCATCTGTTTTTTCTTTTCAGTTATTATTTCTTGATTAGCAATCGATTCCTGTTGAAGCAAAGTATAGTATTCTGATAAATCATATTCCGTAGAAATAAACTCGATTTCATTTTCAGTTAACCAGTCTACAAGAGTTCTTTCCATCTTTTTCTGCAATTCATAATTTTGCCGATATTCTGTAAGTTTCTCTTGAATCTTGCGTCTCTTATCGATTGTTGATTCCAATACTCGATTCTGCTCGTCAATCACACTTTCAACACTTTTTTTCAATTTGTCACGAATACTGCTATAACGTTCAATAATAATAGATTGCGTTTTTATTAATTGATCAACAGAATCTGTTCCTTTCCCTTCATGATTGATTTTTGAAATCCTGTCCCATAAAAAATCACCAGATTCAAATTCATGATGACATAATGGGCAGACGCAATTTTCCTTGTGAAGTTCTTGATATCTTAATCCGCATTCTTTTATAGACAAGAGCAATTGAGCTAGTTTTGTGGCATTATCTCTAGCCACAATGATTTGACTCTCTGTCTGCAAATAATTAATTCTCAAACCATCAATTTCTTTTACTAATTCTGGATTGAGAACGAAATCCCAGTCAACAATAGTTGGCGCATCCCATTCAGAAATTGTAGCCGGAAGTAGTTTTCTTTGCAATTTATCAATTGTCTTCTTCAATTTCAAAATTTCATCATCAATCACATTTACACAGTCTTTACTTACTGTTATCTCTTTTTGGATAATTTGTATCGATAAACTAATCTTTTCAAGTTCTATTACATGCTTCGTAATATCATCTTGCTTCGCAAACAAGATACCAATTCTTTGATTCCTATGCTCTTTCGAAATGATTTCACTACGAAGTTTATCCGCTTCAAAATCAAGTATAGATAATTGTTTCTCTGCTGTTTCAATTATTTCTCCTGTGCTCTTAAATTGTGCTGAGCAAACAAGTAGTTCTTCCTTTCCAATTATCAGAACCGACTCGTATGGTTCTAATTCAATCATGATTTTGCTATATACTTCATTAATATTTGAGAGTAATTGTTCCAGTTCTGTAAGTTTTTTTCGATCTTTAATATCTATGGTTATCTGTTCAATTTGATTATCTAACTCTGCAACCTTTAACAAACGTTCTTTACATTTATCAAGACCAATACTTTTGAAGTTATTTAACTGTAGTAATTCTCGTTTTACTGTTTCCAGTTGTTTCTCATAATGGCGTTCTGCTTTACGAACACTATTAAGCAATTCATCATAATCCAATTCCGTTGCCAAACTTGATAGTTCCAGAATTGGAATTTCAGAAATAGTATTTACAGATAAAACTAGCTTTTGCACAGTTTCAAACCCATGACGTTGTTCTTTTAGAGTCTCTTGTGTTTTTTGTAACACGGCAAGTTCCTGAGCTATTTTATCAATGGAACTATCCAATGCTTTCATTTCTTTATATAATTTTTCAAACTTCTCACGTTCAGATGTTAATTCCGGTGCACTCTCAAACCATTCTTTATATTTTTCCTCTGGTTTCTTCGCAGATATAAAGCTATCAATTTTTGCATGCGGTAAAACGATGCAGTCCCATTTGGTTCTATCCGTAGCTGTTCCTGTTATTTCTTTTCCCTTTTTTGCAGGAACAATATTCGTGTCAGTACCATTTTCTTTTACTGATCCCACGCTTCTTAATATTTCTGTATCATCATCTAACAGAATTCGAGAATATGCAATTTGATCAAATCTGTCCTTATTATGATAAATTGGCCCTTTAAATTTTGAAGTTTTTTCAATTTCTTTCAAATAAGATACTTCACCCTTTAAGGCATATTCAACACCATCAAATAAGCTAGTCTTTCCTACCCCATTAGGTGCATAAACAAGAGTAAACATAGCCGGGGAATTATTCCGATCAAGTAAACTAAATTCAATGCATCCTTTGTAACCTCTGAAATTCTTTAACTGTATCTTCTGAATATACCTATTTTCACTACTGGAATCCGTTCTACTAGGTAAGTTCAGACAAAAAATCTTTTTTTCTATATACTCACACGCCATTTGCAAATTAAAACATGCATTATCAAAAACATATTTTTTTGCACAAAATGGATTCTGTTCGATTTCTCTCTTAATTTCTATAGAAACCTTAGCCTCTACAAAATGGCAAACATAAAAATTACTTCTCTCAATCATCAGTTCTATTTGACTTTGAATATTCAATGCAACATACGAGTCTACCTCTTCCCAAAACTTCAATAATTGTTCTTGATTCTCCCAAAATACAATAAACAGATGCACTTTATATCCTCGCATTTGTCGTGTATAATAATGGATTGGAAGACTATTCTCATCCGCATAATCTTCCAAGTTTAATTCGTTACTCCAAGCATTCATTATTAAACCTCCCACGCTTTACTAACCAATTCAGAAAATTTTTCGCTCATTGTATTCTTTTTGCCTTCGCCTTCGAATATTACTGAGTTAAATAGTTCACCCATACCGATTATCGCCAGATTACTCTCTTCAATATCGCCATCAACTATATTAAAAAAGTCACTCTTTTTACTCAATTGTTCTCTTTGTCTTGGAGTACTAACAATATTCCGAACAATCCTACGACTCTCCTTCCTTTTTAATACTCTTGAATAGTATTGCGATCCTTCATCGTTCCATAAGAAGATAATTCCTGTTTCATTGTTAAGCGATTTTTTTAATGATGATTTATCCAGTAAAAGCTGAATACATTTGTTAATTTTTTCCTCTGTACATAAAAACTCCACTCGTATTTTATTTTGCTTCTTTTCTTCACAAATTTCAAAGTTAGATAACCGCTCAGCCTCTATTCCTAAAACCTCGCAAAAACATATTGCTTTTGTGAGCTGTCCTTTCCAATAATTTTTACACCTTTTTCGATCGCCTTGGCACAATAATCCATTAGATTCTGCCAAATCCTTAGTTACACACATAGACGGAACTAGATTTTTGTCCTCAATTAATCTGTCCACAGCATCAATCAAAAACTCTCTTATATCAGTGGAAAATTCATCCACTTGTCCAATTGTTATTTCTTTATAGGATGCAAATGTCTTGGGAATAGATGGTGCCATTTCAAAAGCTTTAACCATATCTCTGAAAGCATTTCCAGATGCAACCCATACTCTACTTCCAGCAGTCTTATGACCTGCAGAACACGAAAGACAACCCGTAAAAAATACCCATCCATTATCGCATTCGAAAAGACCTGAACCTGAAAAGCCTGGCATTTCATCATCTCTTGATACATTCCTCTCCCTCGTTGGGGCATCATAAGTTAGCATATATCTATCACTTGTTACATTCCCTACAATCCCCCTTATGTCAGCGCAAGTTTCTTCTATTGATGACGGCAATAAAGAATTTAACGTCATGGCTTCTGGATATCCCCAACCATAAACTTTTTTATTAATCTCTCCGTTTTTAAAGTCAAAAACAGGTAAAGTTTCCATCCAATTTTCCCATGGTATAGAAATAAAAGCTATATCATGTGCATAGGTTTTACTATCATAAAAACTTGAATAAAATACTTTATAAGGATCTACCGGTTCACCCTCAACAATTCTAGTGAACTCGCATGAAACAGAATGGTTTGTATGCTCTTTATCATAAAAATCTAAAAATATACATATTCTATTTTTTTCATCAAAAGATTTGGCTAAAACATGTGCTGATGTTAGAACAAGAGCAACTTCATTCCAATTTCTTATATAGAGCACGCCTGATCCTGATAAGTTTTCTCGTCTACCAATTGCAATTCTTGCTACCAATGCTTTATAATCTGCATCTGTCATCCCATTCCCCATATACATTCAATCCTTCTTTTATCGAAACACATTGTTCTGCCAAACTATGCAATCTCAGCTTATTTGTTTCAAGATAATCATGTTTATCTTTTTCGGAGAAAAAGTTATCCTGGTAACAAATATCCCACCAATCATAATTACACACTATATGTACGTCTTCCCCATCTCGATTTTTCAAAATATGAGCAATTCCAGTTTTTCCTGGAACAGTCCTCTGACCGTGCAAAGTTTTTCCATTTGTGCTCATTAAATATGTATCTGTCTGCAATATAGTTAATAGCTTTTGTGATATATTTCTTGAACTACCATGATGTGACACTTTTATAGCATCTACTTGCAGAGGTTCTTGTATTCCATGAGCCTCTAGCCCATTACATATAACAGATGGTACTGCATCACCTAAAAAGACAACTTTTACATCTTCGTATTCAAAAATGAATGCAATTGAAGATTTGTTAGTTACATTATTATCAGCCGGTGGAAGTTTTTCACTCATAAGTTCCGCCAAATCTTTATCTAAGTCTTTTGGAAACTTTGATGAATACCCTACATTTTGTTGAAGTTTTCCATCTGCTTCTGCTGTCCATTCTGTTATAAGAGCTTTTAGTTCCTTCTCAGATGGGCTAATTACCTTCAATGTAGCATCAGCAATTGTAATAGTTCTTTCAAAATCTACATATCCATCAATTTTACTCTCAAGCCCTTTCATTTTTAGTATCCCCATCAACGATACTGCCTCAGAGACTGAGTATCCACTTCCAGAACAAAGTGAAACTGTAATTAAATCTTCTGCTGCACCTTCGCTTGGTATATCCTCCAAAAGTAACTTCTCCGCAATGCTCTTTCGGTGATTAAAATATACAGAAGACACACAACTTTGGAGTTTAATATCAGCCACTTCATTAATTCCTGAAATTAATCCTTGTATATGATCCCCATCGATATGCGATACTATAATGTCAAGTTTTTCTCCTTGATCATATATATACTCAATAATATCTGAAATATCATTTTTATTAATTGATACACCACCATCAACTAAAATATTATGTTTATTGGTTGTTCCATACCTTATTAGTAAACAATCACCTTCATAGGCAGGAAGCATGTAAATATCAACCATATACGCTCCTAACAAAAATCAATTATTTTTTCTATTGATAGACCATAATCCACTTTTTTCTTCACGCCAATATTATGAAGCCCATAAAACATACGCCGTATACACATTGATCAGGTACCATCAATTTCTATTACCTATATTTTAACTCTAAACACATCTATAGCAATTATTTTCATTCTACATCTTTCGACATTTACCAACATAATCGAATTAGTAATCAAATCTAGAAGGGAAGAACTTTTGGGAGACAGATACTGTAAACATCACTTAACCAACATTTCATTTAAATTTTAAAGTTTGCAATAAGATTTTCAAATACCTGCACCCACTATACTCACTACTTATAGCCTCATTTCAAATAGGGAACCATCACGTCATAGAACTTCTTGCTCCATTCAGCATGGAACCGGGCCATCTGCAGCCAATCTATTTCATTCTCGATACTGACACCATCCAACTGACAGAATATCTTGGAGGACTTGATATCATCCCCGCGATTCCAAACAAGTGAAACACCAAGGGCATTCTCAATATCTGCTTTATGAATCTGCAATGCATCAAAGGTCTTCTTGTTATCTTCCTTTTTTGATTTACCAAAGTACATCTCCACACGCGCAGAGTCATAATTTGCAACACAGCAAATACCAAATCCACTGATACCAAAAAATCCACTGATCCAGTTTTCTTTCGAGGCATTTACATTACTGAATGATCCACCTTCACCATGCGCCTCTTTGATGTAATCCAGTGCATAAGTCCAGTATCGACGTCGAAGCTCATATCTGGAGCCTGCTTCATCACCTGTACTTTCATTTTCATCACGCAGATAAAATACCAGATCAGTCGGGTCAGCATCATATAGCTTAAAGAATCTCTTAAGCAGAGACATCTTCAAGCTGGTACTGGTATTCTTTTCAACATAAATATCTTCATCAATCTGAATTGCCCCACGAAGGTCATCTGCATGATTGCTTACATACTGGGCGAGTTCGGTGCTGGATTCAGTTGCGTATGCCAATTTCACAAGGATTGACTTATCCTCGGCATGAAGAATTTTCAATACCCGTTCAAACATCTCTACCCAGCTGGCAACGGGCTGTTCCGTATTTTTATAACTAAATCGTGCAATCAAACGCCCACTCAGCACAGCATCATCATCCAGGCTATAAGAATCCATTTGCTTCTCTTCTGGCTTATATTCCGTAACCGGAGAATTCCAAATTTTGATAGCACGCCCCAGAAGATACTGACTGCGTTCTTCCAGTTCTGCAAGTGTCCATCTCTCTTTCATAGCTATGTAAGTATTCATACGGATACCGCTGTTAACGAATCCATTTTTCATCGTTTTCTTTTCATAAAAACTGCTGTTGCTGTATTTCGAGTTATATGCAGTCAAGGTAAGATTAGCAATTCTATGAATCCATGTCTCATGAATCCGTTCATAATCATCTCCCAATTCTTTAATCCAGATCGGGGTAAGGTGTTGTGGCATAATATGTTCGATAGAATAGATACCATCATCGCAATGACTGTAGACGTCCTTATCTTCTGCAGTACCGTGATTCTCCAGACGTTCCATAATGTAAATCTTGTTTTTGCTGTTCATCTGATAAATCTGACGTTCCGTAAAGGCGGTGCCAAACTCATCATCATCCGGGAATCGAGCACGTTCCTTTTTAGACAGAAGCGCATACTTAAACTTCTCTACATAGTTGCTGTCCGTTCCATCGTATCTGATAATCTCGCGATGAAGCATAAGAAAGATTTTATTTAGGGCATTCGTAGGCAGGTCACATATTGTTCTTCTAAACAAATAGTTTTCTGTGGTAATAAAAACCTCTGTCACCTGCGTAAAGTCCAGAATATGTTCATCATATAAGCGAAACACTTCTAGAAAGAACGGCCTTGTTACCGTAGTCTCCAGGCGGTTCAGTCTATAGATACATCCATCCAGTTCCGTGTTTTTCGTACCGCCGCTCAGCAGAATCTGATAACGTTTTGCATATGCCAGCATATCAGCCAACAAGGTTTGGACATCAATTGCAGCTGCTTCAACAAATTCTTTAAAGTTGATGTAAATCTTCTTCTGTGAAGGGATAGCCTGCTGCTTTACACTAAGATAATCACGAATAAAAGAACTGACATCGTACTTTGTACACTCTTCAATTCTATTCCAGTATTTGTCGTAATAATCGTTCTGTTCTTTTGATGGAAGGCCCATCAGAATAAAATTGCGAATCTTATCGCCTTCGCTCAAATCAAGACCCGTAGAATTCAAACTTTCAAAAATCAACTGTGGATTATCATCGTTGTTCAATGTGATATTAATAATTTCCAGGCAGCATATGGCATCGAAAAGTTCATCAATTGTAATTTCCTGTTTCTGAATTCTATCGTAAAAATAATTATAATTTGTGGTTAGATTAGATTCACGAATATGCTCATCCACACTGTCAAATAACTTACCAAATGCCCTCTGATCATTTTTTACCGGTTTCAACTTGATTCGAGTCTCCTGTGGCTGGTATTTATCCACAAGAAAATCCTCATAAATCTGCTGACTTAGTGAAGGCGTAACTGAAATAACCTTACCCTGAATTATCAAATTATACATAGCAAGAAGAAGCAGGGAAACTGTGGTAAGCCGCTGTTGTCCATCAATCACAAGAAATTCCGTATTCCTTCCGGACGGCTCATACACCGAAACAAGGCTTCCAAAGAAATGACTCCTTCTATTATTTTTTATTACTTTTACAAGGTCATCATAAAGCTGCCTGCAGTTTTCCGTTTTCCAATCATAATTTCTCTAATAGACCGGAATAATAAAACGTTTCTTCGATCCTTCCATATATTCAATCAGTCTACATTCTGAACCTTTCATTGAACACCTCCTGTGAAACAATACCATTAATTTTTAAGCTTATAGTGCAGGAATTCCTGACGGCAGGAATCTCTCCTACGCCACCGCATTATCATTGATACTGTCAATCACCTTTCTGATTCCCATCCAAACCTTCAAATCAGTAAATATCTCAACAACGCTGCCCCGATCGGTAAATGGTGCTTCCTGAAGTACAGAAAAATCTTTCATCACTCCATTGTGAACAATATATTCAACAATCTGATTTACGAAATAAATCTGTCTGCTGTCAAGACTTGTATTTGTCAAATACTCTGAAAATGCTTCCTTCGCAGCATTCATATCAAGGCCGACAATTTCCCGAACAAATTCACCAAGGGGTTTTGTTCCAAATTCAAGCTCGTAATCCTGCTTAGTTCCAACTTCTTTCCATAAAATATTTTCCAGATTTGAAATGTCAGTACTTGTTAATGGCTGATTCGTCTTTAACTTTGCAATGGTAATATTGTTCTGATGCTGCCTGATATAGTACTCGGCTTTTGCTTTGTAATTCTTAAGTTCATCATTATCAAGTTCCGATTCCTTCCATTCGGTTGACAGAATCTCATCCGTAAAGTTTGTTACATACTTTATTGTATTCTTAGGAATATACTTCATTAAATCACGAAGTTTCTCCCTGATTTCCTCAAATTCATTGATACCTGCACAGTCCACATAATCGGTATTAAGAATTCGATTAATAAAATCAGACTGTGCCTGAATTTCAGGAATATTGGCAACACCTGCAATTCCTTCCACTCGTTTAAACAAATCTTTGCGGGCTCTTGAATACTTCTTTTCTGCCAAATATGCGAGTTCTATTCCGTACATAAGTGCATCAAAACGAACGGCACTGGCTTCATCTCCATCCGGCAAAATAAGAGGAGCAACCTCTTCCCTCACTATTAAAGTATCTTCATAAGTGAGTGCCTGATAATTTGCTTCCGTTGAATACCGGTCGACATACTTTAAGTGCTGCCTTACTGCAAAATTATCTCTTGGAAGCTCCTGAACTTTCTTACTCATTTGCTTTACAAGAGCATTTCGATATGCAATCAGTCTGTCAATCTGGTATTCTATATCTTGTAACTTATAAGAAATTTCAAACTTAAGATTGAAAATAGCACCCTGGAGTGCAATCATATTGGCACTTGCTTTCCCCTTATTCATACGGAAAAATTCAAAATTACCACAAAAATCGAATATGTAGAATTTCTGCTTATCTTCTCCATCAAGCAAGCCCGGACAAAGTCTTGTTCCACGCCCAATCATCTGCCAAAACTTTGCTTTACTCATGACCTTTTTAAAAAATACAAGATTCACAACCTCCGGTACATCAATACCGGTATCAAGCATATCCACTGATATAGCAATCTGCGGCATCTTCTTCGGGTCAGAGAACTCATCAATTGCGCTCTGTGCATAGGTCATATAGTTATCAATAACTTTTGCATAATTGGGCAAATGCGGATACTCCCGGTGAAATACTTCCAATATCTTTTCTGCATGATCATGATTCTTTGCAAAGATAATCGTCTTCCCAAGTTTCTGTCCATAATCAATTTTGATTCCATCCCTCATGAGAATATTTAATACTTGTCTAATGGTATCCTCATTAAATATCCATGTATTTAATGCCGATGAACCTATTGCTTCCGGCAATTCTCCATTCTCATCCTCGAATGTATTTTCATATGCTTCCTTATCTTCTTCTGACAATTCATCATAAACAATTCCCCGCTCAATAAATTTAAGCTTTGATTCAACGGAAACATAATCTAGGAGATATCCATCTTTTACTGCCTGTGCCAGGTCATATCCATACGTTGGCACACCATTTTCCAATTCAAATACCTCGTATGTATTCTTATCAATCTCATCCTTGGGCGTAGCGGTAAGTCCAACCAGCGGAGCATCAAAATACGTAAAAATATCTCTATACTTGTTATAAATCGATCGATGTGCTTCGTCGCAAATCAACAAGTCAAAGTGACCACAGGTAAAAAGCTTTCCCTCATGGTCATTTACTACATCAATACAATTCATCATTGTCTGATAGGTAGAAAAAACACAATGTGCATTGTAATTGTCCTTTTCCTCAACCAGATTCGTACACGATAAATTGGGAAGCATATTTACAAAACTTCTCTTTGCCTGCGTAACAAGGGAATTTCTATCTGCAAGAAAAAGAATATTCTTTACCCATCCAGATTTCAACAAAACATCACACAACGCAATTACCGTTCTCGTTTTTCCGGAACCGGTTGCCATAACAAGCAATGCTTTTCTGCGATTTTTCTCATCAAAGCTGTTACATACAGCCTTAATAGCCGCTTCCTGATAATAACGTCCGGCAATATTTTTATCTACTGTAACATTTTTAAGACTTATCCTCATCGTCAATAGATTAAACCACTTCTCCAGGTCTCTTTTGGAATATATAAATGAGCATTTTCTCTCAGGATACTGTCCATCAATGATATGGGTCTCAAATCCATTTGTAAGAAAAATTACAGGTCTTCTCTTATATTTCTGTTCCAGCAAATCTGCATAAAGTTTAGCCTGCTGCCTTCCTTTAGAAACATCTACGCAGGTACGTTTTGCCTCAATAACAGCCAGAGGACGATGTCTGTCATCATAAAGGACATAATCTGCATATCCCACCTCTGATTTATTCGGCATACCAGGAAGTTCAACCTCATTGATCCAGTCTTTTCCTTCTGTCCAACCGGCATCCATGATCATAGAATCTATATAGAGTTTTCTCGTCTTATACTCCGACAAATCTAAAGGCTTCGGCACATACGTCTGCTGCTGTTCCCGCCTTCGAGCGGATAATGCTTCTTTGAGTGATGCATTTTCTGCAATCAATTTTCGTAAATCCAGTTCCCGCTTTGCAGACTTCTCCTTCTCTCTGACTAATTCCTCTTTTGCTGCACTGGCCTCTTCTCTTGACTCTTTCGCTTTCCCTTTCCCAATTCTGGAAATAATGATACCTTTATCAAAAGAACGTTTCTCATATTGATCGGAATAACAGTACGCAATATAATCAATGTAAATAAAAAGATTTTCCAGACAAAGCATTGCCTCATCTCGTCCAAGCTTTTTGTTACCATGTGCCACATTATTGCCAGATCTGCGAATATAATCCATTCGTTTCCAAAGGTCTGGTCCTACAATCTGCCGGTATTCTTCTGCATTCATCAGACTCTGCAAATTGTCCTGATAGGGCATCTCCAGTGCGGTATCTACTGAATACATCCATTTTATGGCAAACTCCATCGCCCTGCGGCAGTTTATGATACTGGCCTCAGGATCCATAAGAATTATCTTCTCCGCAGATATGGCAACATCAGCAAAAGCAGCGAATTTCGATTCGTTTTTTAAATAGTCAAAATTAGTTACCATACGTTATTCCTCCCCCCTTACTGACATTTCTATCTTTCAGTGCTCACCATTTCTTATAAAATTTATGTTTCCTCTGAGTAATTCCACTGTTTCAGCTGTTACTGTGTTTATCATATCACTGTCAATCTTATTTTCCAGTACCTTTTGAACTACAACTTTTGATTTGTCGACTTGTTTGCAGAAATCCATAAACTGCTTTTGAAGTTCAATCGGAGGTACGATTAAAATCAAATCTTCAATTTGCTGTTTAGCAATAGCTTCTCTTGTGGATCCGCCACTTGTAGCAATACTCCATAACAACTTTTGGTAATTATCCTCTGTAAACATACTGCAAAGAAACTCTGGAAGTAACTTATCTTTGCATCTAACAATGGAAACATGCTGATTAACCCTTGCAGGAAGCAACTCATTTGGTACTATGCAACATCTTGCAACAGATGCACCCGTAATATTAAGAAGCACATCATTCTCCTCAATTGTTACATTAGATAATTTATCAGCTTGTTCATCTGTAATATAAGCCAAGTCCTTATACTCAAATCGATTGTTATATACATTCATGCTACGGATAAGTGATATACCTTCCGTACCATAGCTTTCTCTTCCACCTTTAGGAGTTGCTCCAGAACCTATTTTAGATGTCAGATTTTTACATACATCTGTTTCCCAACCTTTTGTATTCTGAACTGGGTCACCAAAGAGTTCGACAAATCGGGCTTTGATAAGGTCATCAAGCTGTCTTAATTCTTCTTCACGAAGAGATATTATTTTTTCAAGTTTTGACAGACTATCTGCTCTCAGATTCTGTTCTTCAATACACGGAATATCTAACTCAAGCTTGTTTAAT
>JALERM010000194.1 GCA_022764165.1 Eubacterium sp.
CAGGATCCCGGTCAGAGGTCTGATCCGAAGCAAGTTCTTTTTTGGATGTAAAATAGGTGCATTAAACATTAAGAAGTTCTGCAAGTATATGCAGGGCAGGGATAAGTGTGCCCAAATTGCAGCCCATGCATGAGAATCATCCTGAAATCAAGCATAAATAGGTTGAAAAATTCACTCTATTTTGGTTTGCTAGCGTAGTGTACAGCAATATATTCAGTTTTCAAGGTCCTATGTCGAAAAAAGGATCTTATTTTTTACCCTTTTGACGTGCTAATCATAAAATAAATATGCTGAAATTTTTTTAGGAATTTTTTGCGGTAATGTTGATAACTTTCGTAGTTATGTTGGATAACGTTTTGCATTAACATTTTTTATTCCAGTTATCCACATTTTGGGGGCTTTTCGTTTCTTCCAGGCCATTTTCTCATGAATCATCATCATGAAAACAGAATAGATTTCCACCGTCAAAATGACGAAACGTCCTATTGTGGGGATTTGAAAAACAATGCCCTTTTCTGGTAAAATTGATTTATCAATTTTACGGAAAGGGGCGTTTTGTTATGGGAAGAAAAAGTGACTATTCAACGGATATGTTTAGACAGATGCAGGAAATCATGGAACGCCTTTCCGAAATGGAAACAATTAACACACAGAATCAGAAAAAACTGAAGGAAGCTGATGCGGATATTTCCAGCATGAGACGTACAATTGCAAAACAGGAGGCTGAAATCGAAGCTCTGAACGAAACAGTTACGGCTCTGCGTTCTGAAAATACAAAACTTATTCAGGAGAATCGGCTGCTGAGGGATGATAATGAACGTATGAAGAGGATCCTTAATAATAACAGCCACAATTCATCCCTTTCACCTTCAACAGACCAGAAGAAAAGCAGTTCCATTGATACCTCTGATCATAAGGAAGATAATGAAGGAGATATGGAAAAACAGGGGAAACCAGCGAATACCTAT
Organism: Eubacterium sp.; assembly: GCA_022764165.1. GTDB lineage: Bacteria > Bacillota > Clostridia > Lachnospirales > Lachnospiraceae > Oliverpabstia. The sequence continues at coordinate 969 of JALERM010000194.1, forward strand.
AATGGAAGGAAAAGCACCAAAAACAAAAAGGGCGGTCAGGCAGGACATCATGGAACAACACTGACTAAAAAGACTGTGGAAGAAAAAATACAGGAAGGTAAGTTTGCCCATCAGGTCAAAACTATTGGTCAGGAATCAGGGGATTATATTGTACGTTACGTACTCGATCTTTCTATCGGCGTAACTGCTACAGAGATCCGTATCTATGCGGATGAAAATGGGAAATTCCAGATCCCAAAGGAATATGCAGCGGAAGTAACTTATGGATCTAATATACGGGCAGTCACATCCATGCTGTACAGTGAGGGAGTCATGTCAAATGACAGGATCTGTGCATTCATAAATTCCATCAGCGGTGACTCTCTATCCATATCAGAGGGATGTATCTATTCCATTTGTAAACAGTTCTCCGGACTATGCGGACCGGAAGTAGAAAAGATATCCGAAGACATCAGGAACAGTGACGTGGTATGTACAGATGCTACCACCATGTCTCTGGATGGAAATCAGGCTTATATTCGAAATATGAGCACTGCCAGTTCGGTTGTTTATATGCCCATGTTATCAAAAACAATTGAAACGATGAAAGAATGGCCGTTGCTGGCGGACTTTGCGGGAATCCTGGAGCATGATCACGAGACAGGAATGTATCATTTTGGAACAGGCCATGCGGAATGTAATGTACATCTTGCAAGATATCTTCTAAAAAACACGGAAGAAACCGGAAACAGCTGGAGCCATGACCTGACCATGTATTTCAACAGCCTGAACCACCATAGAAAGATGCAGATAGAAAAAGGGCATGTCTGCTTTACAGAGGAACAGTTGAAAAGGTATAGTGACAGATATGATGAAATCCTCCAAAAGGGCTGGGAGGAACATAAACAAACAAAAGGGAGATATGCAAGAGAAGAAGAGAAAAAACTTCTGAACCGCCTGAAGAAGTACAAAAAGAACCATCTGCTGTTCCTGTATAATTTTAAAGTCCCTTTTTCAGATAATATGAGTGAACGAGACCTGAGGAAATGCAAAAACCGTCAAAAAATGTCGGGCGGATTTCGGAAAATGGACGGGATGAAGATGTATTGCACGATTATGGGATATATTGAAACAGTGAAACGAAGAGGTTTAAATATTTATCAAAGCATATCTGCATTATTTGAAGGCAGGTCAGTCATTGGGTGACTGGCCTGCTTAATGTGTTTATTTTTCTACCTGGCTGAACTGTAACCATTTTGCCTTTACATGTTGGAATTTGACGAACGAATCGGGCCATGCATACATAGTGAGATGTGCTAATCTTCTTTCATAGACACTTATCAACAAGACCGTGTCTTAAATCGAATTCTGTGGGAGGAGGAAAATCATGGATAACAAACTAAAGGAGTATTTTCCACTGATACGCACAAGAGAAGAACTGCTTGCCGAGATAGAAAGCAAGTCGGAGTTAAACAAAACATTTAGAAACTGGAAGTATGAATACCAGGAGGAATTTCTGGATTTCTGTACCGGAGTCAAAGGTGTTAAGATACTGTATGATCCCTTT
>JALERM010000159.1 GCA_022764165.1 Eubacterium sp.
ATACAACCCGACGAGTAATTCAAAAATTAGAGCACCACAAAAACAAGAAATGGTTGCGTTCAAACATCAATTAGAGCAAACAGGACTTGAAGTTACCATGAGAGTTTCTCATGGTAGAGAGATTAAAGCAGCTTGTGGACAGTTAGCTAATACATATAATAAAGCCAAAAAACAACAGAAATAATTTAATTAAAAGAGCCAGACGCACAGACGCAGAGCCGATAATATGCAGTTTGAAATACTGCTGTTATCGGCTCTTTTTTGATTTTAATTTGTGCCCCTAATAACCATATTGGAGCAAAATCAGAACTGTTGCTTGTCGTTCTTTGATTTCCGCAGCAGCTTTGAAAAATCAAAGCCGCCGTTTCTTTTTATCTTCTAATGAAATGACGCGGTATCACTGTTGAAATCGGCGGCTAAAGGAGGTAGCCGCCATGAAGCAAAAAGCATATCGACAAAATCCGACAGTTATTGACTTATCAAAAAAAGCCCGCCCACCACCGGGGGAAACTACGCTTATATATATGAACTGTCTAATCATCTGGATACTGCTTACAATGCCTATGCGCCCGTCCGGGCTTTTCGGACGGGCGCATTTTGTACGTTCAAAAAATTTTTGAAGAAATTTCAAAAAATCTTCGGCGTTTTTGAAAAACGCCGTATTGCCCCGCGAAAAGGGGGGAAGCACCACCAACTTTCCAACGAGAAAGGAGGTGAGAATGTGGAACCTAATAGCAGGGAGTTTTACAAACAGTGTGCTTTTCAGAAGTTTTGTAATACGGTATTGCACAATGAAGCTTGCGACACCCATAGAGAACTTCGCAGACACAAGGCAAAGGAAGTGACCTTTTCCGACATGACCTTAGACGAAGCGCGGCAGCTTCATACGTTTGATGAATATTTCAAACGTGAAGCCGCCGAAACCGTCTTTGAGAAAGCCGGGAAGAAAATCACGCCAAAGCTGCTTCTTGAAGCAATCCGTACTTTGCCGGAAGAAAAGCGCAAAGCCATATTGCTGTATTACTTCGAGGGAATGAACGATACCGAGATTGCGGAGCTGTTCAACACGTCGAGAAGCACGATACAGTACAGGCGGACAAGCTCTTTTGAGAAATTAAGAAAATATGACCATTACCACAAGAGACTGCTTCTGCAGATATAAAAGGAATACCCTCATCAAATAATTCTGGAGTTTCGTGTGGTCCATCTGTAATTGGCATAGACAATGCATACAATGTCTTTCCTACATTCCAGTCTTCTGGTATCTCCCCAATCCATTCCACTCCGCTATCCTTCATCTCTCTCATAGGTCAAACACCTCCTCAAGACTTCCGGACAGTTCTGTCTCCAAATCCATAATCTCTGCCATTATCTCTGCTGATGGTCTTGGAGCTTCATACTTATAGAAATATCTTGTAAATGGAATCTCATATCCCACCTTTGACTTTTTCTCATCAATCCATGCATCCGGTGCAAATGGAAGTACTTCTCTTTCAAAGTACTCTTTGATATCCTCTTTTAACGGAACATTTTCCGTATCACGAAGACTCGTATCCGGCTGTTTCTTTCCCTTTTTCAACACCAGATTACCTTCTTCATCACGGAGCGGTCTTTCTACTGTAATCTTGGTATAACCAAAATCCTCGTTATCATAAATCTGGCTGATTTCACTCTCTTTAAAATCACCATAAATCTTTGTAATCTCAGCGATATCCTCCTCAGATATATCATTTCGCTTATTTCCCAATGCCTTTCTTCTCTTCACATACATCTCATTAGCATTGATTAGCTGTACTTTACCTTCTCTGACTGTACCGGCCTTTTTATTTGACAATACCCAGATATAGGTTGCAATTCCTGTGTTGTAAAAAATATCATTGGGTAAAGCAATGATTGCCTCCAGCAGATCATTTTCGAGAATATATCTTCTGATTTCAGAAGGTCCGCTTCCCGCATCTCCTGTAAAAAGTGGCGAGCCATTATGAATGATTGCAATTCTGCTTCCACCCTTATCAATGTCTTTCATCTTTGATATTGCTGTCATAAGAAAGAGCATCTGTCCGTCACTTGCCGCCGGAAGTCCTGCTCCAAATCTTCCTCCGAAGCCAAGCTTTGCCTCTTCCTCTACTTTCGCCTTTTCATTCTTCCACTCACGTCCAAAAGGTGGATTTGAAAGGATATAGTCAAAGGTACTGCCAGCAAACTGGTCATCCGATAATGTGTTGCCATCCTTGATATAATCCGCATTGTTCCCCTTAATCAGCATATCCGCCTTACAGATTGCAAATGTCTGGTCGTTGATTTCCTGTCCGAAGGATACAAGCTCTGTAGAAGCATTCAGACTATGTAAATATTCCTCTGCAACAGAAAGCATACCTCCGGTTCCACATGCCGGGTCATAAATTGTCTTTGCTACATTATTGCCAGAAAGAATATCATTATCATCATAGAAGAGAATATTAACCATAAGCTGGATAACTTCTCTTGGAGTATAATGCTGCCCCGCATCTTCATTATGAGACTCGGAGAATCTTCTGATAATCTCTTCAAAGATATATCCCATTTCAAGGTTAGAGATTTCATTCGGATGAAGATTTCCTCTATCTGTTGTATATTCCTTTAAAACAATATAGAGAATTCCCTTATTTGCCATAGTGGTGATGTGACCATCAAACTTGAACTTCTCAAGGATGTCCTGCACATTTTCTGAGAATCCATTCAAATAATCTCTGAAATTCTCTTCAATGTGATCAGGATCATCCATAAGCCTCTCAAATGTATATTTGCTGGTGTTATAAAAATCTTTTTCTGCTGCCTTACGAAGTAAAACATCCTTCATCGGAAGATTTTTTACTTCCTCATATTTCTGCAAAACTGCATCCTTTGTATCGGAAAGAATACAGTCAAAACGTCTGATTACTGTAAGCGGTAATATAACATCTCCATATTCATGTGGTTTATATACTCCGGTCAGCTTATCTGCTATTGCCCATATCAGGTCTGCTTTCTGATCTATTTTTGCACTTCTCGTAGCCATTTCATTTTCCTCCATAAGGTAATTTACTTTTCTTCTTCATCCGGTACATAGTCAACCAAATCTCCAAAGTTACAATCCAGCTCTTTGCAGATTTTTTCCAGAACAGATAGTTTAACTGACTCGCAGTTTGTCATCTTTGCTATTGTACTGGAACTAAGACCAGTCTTGGCACACAAATCTCCCTTTTTCATATTGTTATCAATCAGTAGTTTCCACAATCCATTATAACTAATTGCCATATGTATTTCCTCTCTCTAACAATTGTCGTAATCTAATACCATCATTGTAAGTATAGCACACAAATTGCGAATATACAATTTGCATTTGCAAATATCAAATGCTATTTTCTAAAGAAAAAAGGAACCAAGGCAGAATACTTCTATCTTGATTCCTATTTTATATCATTTAATGTCCAAAAAACGGGACTTGGCACAATTTACTTCCATATTGCAAATATTATTTGCACTTTTCAAGTGCCTCAGACAATACCTGAGCCTGTTCATATGTATCTACTTCTATTTGACAACTACCTTCAGTTATTGCACACATTACCCTTGGATTTGCAATCATTTCATCATTCAAATAAATACCTATCGTATTTCCAATATTATTTGTAGTAATATCTGCAAATGTTTTCGTTGATTCATCATCAAACTCTATTTGTACTACTGCCTTCTTGATTCCGTCGCCATTATCAACCATTGTTGCTTCTGCCGATTTTATTCCACCAGTCATAAGTATATTCCCATCACTATCCCGTAATGTGAATACATTTGTCTCTTGTTTCCCTGATGGCTGATCATTACTGACATTTTCTTCTATAGTATTTGAACCTTTTTGAAACCATGCTTCACCATGATATCCTTGATATGCACCGATTGCACTATTTATTATTGTCAACACAAGACATATAATACCTAATACAATACCCACTATTGACATTCCTTTACTACTTTTCTTTAATCCTATTATTCCAAGTACCAAAGCTATAATTCCAACTGGTAATCCAATTATTGGAATAATCCATGCTAATACTCCCACTATACCAAGCACAAGTGCTGCTACTCCAAATCCAGGCTTACGAGATTTGTTAATATCCGGTACTGCATAATTAATTTGATTCTGTAATGGTGCCCCACAGCCTGAGCAGAATGTTGAACTATCATCCATTTGTTTACCACATTTTGAACAATACACTATGTCTATTTCCTCCAATTCAATCTTACTATATGAGATTATTCACCAATATCAAAAACCATAAATATAAGTAAATTATATCATAAATGACATCCCCATTCCACCAAAAAAAGACGTACCACCATTTCTGATGATACGTCCTCACTACTATCTGGCTTTATCTCCCCTTACCTTCGGTGCTTCCTCATGTGCCGCTTCCTGCTTCACCTCATCCGCACCTCTAGCCTCAAATGCATCTGCATTATACTGATACTCCTGCGGCTCAGCGACCATTGGAGAGTATACAACCTCTGCTTCCACTCTCTCTGCTTCAGCCCTCTCCGGCTCTGTCTGCTCCTGCTTCTTCATATTCTCCATACCCTTTTCCTTATAAAGCTTCACATTCATAGCCAAATTATCCAGCTTATCAATAGATGCATCCAAATGAAGTTCCATTGATACAAGCATCTTTTTTACTGCTTTCATTGGACTAAGCACTACCTTTGTTATGATATGCTTCTGCTCCTTCTGTGCATAATCTACCTCTGGCTTATCAGCAAAAGTACGGAATGCATTGGCTACTGTTTGACCTGCCACACGAAATCCTTTTGCAAGCAGTGCAGTCCTTGCTATATCCTTGTCCGTAGATACAATCGCATCTTTTACAGACTCACGTACATTAAGAAGTCTTTTCTTAATACCTAAGAATTCCGATACCCTGTATAATACAGCTCTGCCTTTAACCTTCGCCTCGTCCACAATACTCCTTGCAGTAAACTTGACCTGTTCCTTTACCTCAAATATCTGTGATTTTATCTGCTCACATCTGGTATATAATCTCTCCTGAGCTTCATTTATGGCTTTCTTTGCATTATTGATAAGTGTATCTTCCTGCATCTCTTTTATCTGATTCTGCATATTGGTAAGCTCCTCTGTCATGGAATCAATCTTTTTCTCCAGACCGTCAACATAGCTACATATCTCAAATACATCATTTGCCTGCTCTTTCATGGCATTCTT
>JALERM010000189.1 GCA_022764165.1 Eubacterium sp.
TTTCCTGTCAAATGTATTGGATGAACAGCGGCGGGACTCCGAAGAGTTAAGATATCTGAAAGATTTTATACATTACGAGGAATTAGAGGAAGAATATCTCTATTTCCGTCGAAATGCACATGAGGAAGAGGACAGTGATCTCCCATTTCCACACCTTACGCTGTAACAATAAAATATGGTCTGCAATGGCTATGTGGCTGGCAGAATAGTTGCCAGCCATAGCCTTGCAATTACCTACAAAATGTATTTGCAACAACCTACAAAAACTTTTTGCAATTTTATGCAAAAAAGGCTTGCAAAAAACAAACTGGTGGAATTACGCAGGAAAAAACAGATGAGATGGCTTTTAATACCATACAGCCGGCAACGGAATCACAGGCCCAAACATTGCTTGTTATGCAGACACGGATGATTCACGACGCAGCAGAAGAGGAGTCAGCACAGTCTATCATTATTGTCAATGAAGGACCGATACCAACCAGGACACTGACATATCTGGCAAAGCGGACGACTGATGAATTCAAACGGCCATGTATCATTTTTGCAAATAATATAACCGCAAAGCAGGAATTGTATGGGATTGCATCAGCGAATGGCAATCAGCATCTCAAAGAGGTATTGGAAAGTACTAATATGTTAAAAGAACCACTAAAAGAAATGGAAGGATTTCTTGAACTGCGTATCAGTAAGTCTGATTACCCTTATTTTAAGGAAGAGATTCTTTCGCAAATCGCATAGTATTACATAAGAATAAAAACCTTCCCACGAACAGGGAAGGTTTTTATTAACAATGTGTAAGCGCAGGTCGATAAACTGGAAATGGTTAGAACGACATTATCAGCATAACAGCGGTGGCGACAATCACAACTGCCTCCATAATGCTGACTAAGGTAAATGCCTTCTTTGGAAAGCTGTTCTGCTTATACGCTCCATAAGTGAAATGCAAAGTGAGAACAGAGAATATTAAAACAATCAAATGTTACCCAGTCATACAATCACACGCCTTTGTCAAATTCCGATTTTTCGTTCTGCTCGACTCCCCGCCAAACTGGAATTTAGCGTACAGTTCTTTCATTTCAGCTCTGTTTTAGAATTACTTCCTTAACTGAAAGTGTTTCCTTTGTCTTTTCAAAACGTAGTGGGTTCGCAACACCAATGCAACTAAGATTAATCGAAACGACATACCCCTTTTTAATTGCACCTTTAGCACTTGCATTTATGCATGAATTCCCATCAACCCCTATAATTTCTATTTCGGTAATATTTTGAGAATTGAGGTGTGAGACTAATTCTTCAGAAGAGAAGGCATCCGCCCGTGTTTTGCAAAACACATTATCCGAAGCAAGTAAAAGCCCATCTGCCAATTCATCTGTGACAGGTCCACTACGAAGCATTTTCGTATTCTTCACATAGATAATATCACATTTATCATTTTGAGCTTCGAGTATTCTATCATTTATTTTTCTTAGTAATTCGGGTTCATATTTGGAAATGTATGACTTCTGTATATCTATCACTAATAACGCTTTCATCGTTCACCTCTAAATTGGAAGTTGTATTATACAGCGATTTTCTTTCCATTGACTATGACCATATGATTATCAATCCATTCTACATCAAGAGCGCTGCAATCCTTTTTGAAATAGATTATTTTTGTGTTAGTATCATGCCACATTATACTCCCATCAGATTGTTTTTGAGGTTTGAACCACAGTCTGACACATATATCATAGCTTTTATTCACCGGATTCTTGATGGGAAAGGCTCCATCTTCCGCTTTTTCGCCTAATATCAATACCTGAGCTATATTTTGTCCATCTGATGATGCGATACTTTGAGCCGAGTAAATATAAGCATATCTTGATAATATGACATTGGGATGAGACAACCCAAAGCATATAGCCGAGCAGATCAATAGCACTACTATCATTGTGGGTATGTATTTCCAAGCCTTTTTCATATTGTTCACCCCCCTCAAATTCCGATTTCTCCAGTTCTAAAAACTGGAATCTGTCGAGTTTTCTTGAAAGAAAAATATAAATTACAACTCTGAAATTCTTTGTTGCATATCAATTACATGAACCGTATTTTCTTTAATCATTAATCCATAAGAAAAATGGATCGTATTTCCCCCTACTGGTTCAAACTCAACATATCGTCCATATATATTTCTATTTCGTTCTCCAAATATTTTCTTTATTTTTTCTGGTAACACACTATATATCGGGCACGATACACCTATGGTATAGAATCCATTTTTTATAGGATTGCCCCCATCACTAAACCATTCACTTGCCGAAACACTATCACCCGCTACGGATTTACATTGAGCTGTATATTCTTTGCCATGCAGTGTGAATATTAATGGGGTTCCCTCTGGAATATTTGAAGATACTTGGAATCTGATCTTTCCGCTATTCATTTCCCAAGTCAAAGAGGCTTCAATCTTCAGCTCTTGCCCATTAATAGGTTGCTTAGGTTCCAGTTCTTTGGGCAACGGCAATAAATCCCCCATCTCAACATAATGATTTTTATAGTACCATCTACCATGTTTTTGTGCAAATCCCCATGATGATAAGTAATTGCTATTTAATTGATCAATAGTGGCATCAGAAAAGTGAAATCCCTTTTTGGAGTAGTCTATTCTCGAATATGCTCGTAAAATTTTAATAATTGGTATGTGGTATTTATTGTAAGCATCTATATATGGCAAACATTCGATATCATAGATATTATCAGAAGCATTCTCATATGATTCTTGACGTGCACATATAAATTTATATAATTCATCGTCTGTAACATTTTCATTAACTGGCTGCGGTGTAACAGAAAAATAAAAATCTCCAACTAGCGAAGAGTATTCCCATGAAATCTGTTCCTCACCATATTGGCTAATTGATATTTCTGACACTTTATTTCTAACAGATTTAAACATCTCCTCAATTTTTAAATTTGGAATAAGCATTGCATCCTTTAATACTTGTGTATACAGTCCATTACTACATTGTCCGTCAAATGCACTACAGTCAGCACTTGTGGAATAAGCAATGATAGTACCTTTCGGTGGATTATCAAATGGCACAAATCTAGTTGAAAATCCCCGACCTATAGCAAAAGGATTATCTCGACACGCATCCAATATACAAATTAATGTTTTTCCTTTATATGAAGAAGCACCTTCTAAAAGAGCATTCAAATTATAACAAGATACAATAGTCTTGCTTTTATCACTTAACTTTAAATCAACGGGTACAATATAATTTTTGCCGTCAATTTGCATACCATGTCCCGCATAGAAAAATAACCCTACAGCATATTCATCTAGTGCCTGTAAAAAATCGTTAACTGCCCGTTGAATGTCTATTAAACTTGCATCCATTACTTTTGTAACGTCAAAATTTAGTTTGCCCAAAATACTGGCAATATCGTTAGCATCATTATTAGGATTATTTAATTTTCCTACATTTGAATAATCAGAATTACCAATTACTAATGCAATTCTATCCATTATTTTCACCTCTGAAATTTAATTCTATTGGTTTCCTCATAATGAGGGAAATTGGGATTTACCATCCCTACAAATCCCGATTTATCCCGTTCAATAAACTGGAAATTATAAATCAGCAATCTCGCAGACAATTTCATCTATGCTCTTTTTACTTGTATCAATTTTGATTGTATTTAATCTAGGATAATTAGGAATTCTGGATATGCTTCTTGCAATTACATCCTCCGATCTTAATCCATTAGCTACATCCTTTTCCAACCTATTTCTTAATGTCTGTTCATTACACACCAAAGAAACTATTTTGACAACGCAATTAGTTCTGTCGATACTCTCCAAAATAGTGTCAATAATGAATTGCTCATGTATCACCCAACAAAAGATGATGTTATCATAAGCGGAGCAGTGGATAAACTGATTAAGTAAAAAACAAATATTATGGAGTACCATCTTCTTTGTTTCTTCGGTGACTCGAAATGGATGCGAATCCCAGCACCAATCACCGTCTAAGAACACACTATTATATAATATCATTTTAAGATGTTGGCACACCGTTGTTTTTCCCACGCCCATTGTGCCACCAATCACATAGATTGTTTTCATTATTTTATCTCTCAAAATACAATTTGACTATCAAAACAATATATACTTGACAGTATTTATTATATCATAAAACACAATGTATGAAAACAACAGTTATTGTAAAAATACTTCAGATAAAAATCTTAACATTTACCTCAAAACCCATTCCTCTTTATATCTCGGCTGATATCAATTCCACAAATGCAGTATTGATCTCTTTTATTGAGCTTTTTATCCAGGTAATTCAGGCAATGGCGGTCGATGGATTCATCTAAGATATTTCTGGCAGTGCGTCTGTTTCCAAAAGATGGCAGCATACGTTCTTTCGTGATTCTTTCATGAAATGCTTCCAGAGCATCATCACTGACTGTGAATCCCATCTGTTTGGCCATCAGAATAAAAATTTGTTTCATTTCTGAATCATTGTAATCTGGAAAATACAGATATTCTTTGATACGAGACTCAAATCCTGTGTTTGACTGTAGCAGGAATTGCATATCTTTAGTATACCCTTCCAAGATCAGGATGAACCGGTCCCGATGGTCTTCCATCTGTTTGATTAGTGTTGCAACAGCTTCCCGGCCATATCCGTCCCTGGATTCAATTAATGCATAGCTTCATCAATAAAGAGAACCCCCTGATGCCTCCCCGAACGACAGATGTCGGACGGGGCTTCCCAACCTTTAGGGTTAGGAGTTCCATTCTCTACAGATACAGCTGAAACTTAGTACAGGCTCCCCGCAGAGAACCAGACCACATCCCGGTCAGCTGCAGACAGGTGTAGGTGCATTGCCGCCATAGGCAGGAATTTTTGCCTTTCCCATGACACCCCTTCACAGGGCTGGATTTTAGTAACAGTAACACAACAGTTTTTATACTCAGGCTGCCGGGACTCCCGGCAATCCATTGTTTACAAGAAACCGTAACGTACACAGGGTACGCTGTGGGGTGGATAGCAGCCCTTTTGTCCCATTCTTTTGAAGAACCGTGCTCCGATGTTCTGGGCAGCAGACAGGTCACAGTTATACACTTTCCCGTTGGGGAAGGTACAGAGGCTGTAATTGTATACGTTTTCTCCATGTTTGCAGCGGCAGACACTGTGTCTGTCCGCATACCCGGAACCATCGTATGCCAGCTTCGAAGTCCTCCATGCACAGACATTCGATACATCGATATCCGCAATCCCATGCCGGTGTGCCTGAAGTTCCACCCGTTTCTGGACGTCGTTCTTACGCCACAGATGGATTCGTTCCCGGTACTTTTTACCACGTACTTTCCCCTTCCCGTCGAGGTGTTCAAATACGATACAATCCAGTATCCTCCGTGTCCGGCAGAGGTTCAAGCGGTAGGAGGCATCAGACCCTGCGATCAGGAAATAATACCAGTCCTAGGAACGGCCATTATAAAGTTTCAGGCCGATCTGTCCTTTTTCCAGAAAGGAAAGTTTACGTTCCTGGTCGTAAAAAGTCAGTTCATACCGTTCCGGCAGTCCGAGGGTCGGCTCTTTTCCCCGCTGGGCAGGTGTAAGTTCCTACCAGTTTGCAAGGTTTGACCGGTAGGAACTGACGATCCCCAGGGCTTTGGCAATAATGGTACGTCTCGTATAGGCAGGCATGTTGGCAAACAGGAGGTCAAACTCCGGATATCTGGCAGTGTTATCTCTGGTGGAATGGAGCATCATGTCGGCAGTGCGTTTCCTCACCACACCGGACAGCCCGCCCAGGATATCCCATTCCCGCTGAAAAACGGAGACACAGAAAGTCAATGCTTCCAGGCAGAGATCTGCCGTCGTCTGCATCAGCCTACCATCGACCCTGTGGTTGCCAGACACCTGCAGTTCCTGTGTCTTCTTATCCGGTACTGCTTTCAGCTGCCGTTTGATATCGACTACATAACAGGTATGGATATCCATCCTTTTCCCTCCTTTCAGATGTTCGTCCAACAATCTTGCATCTATATTAATTATAAGATATCATATAGCCAAACACAAGTACGCTTTACATATATGAAGGAGGAAATCTTCATGACCCTCAGGAACCAGAAGTGCACGGTCTACAAGTCAAAAATCACAAATGCCGAGCTTCAGAAGAAAGCAAACAAGTTCTAGGAAGTATTCGGCATCAAGTGCCCATTGTATATCGAGCAGTCTAATGGCCAGATGATTCCCGTGTATCATCTGGAAAAACCAGTGTAAACTGAACTGTAGTTATAATTTATACCCGGGAATTTGAGTTTAATAGTATGGTAAAAATTGGTTCTTTATGATATAATTTTTAATAGATAATTAGCAGTTATCCGTTATTTGGAGGAAATATATGGTTAGTTATATCATTGCAATGGATAATACATATGCACTTATGAGTAATTTTTTTGGCTTTTTGTTGCCTTCAGTAAAACAGGACGATGAAATGATTATCGTATGTGATGGTTGTGACAGTATTGCCGCCATGGATTATCTTGAGTCAATGGCTCAAATAGACTCTAGAATCCATTTAATAAAGATAAAAGAAAAAATAGGATTTGCAAAGGCAAATAATTTAGCAGTAAATGCGGCTGTATCAGAAACTTTGATTTTTATTAATACAGATATATTTCCCGTTGGGGATTGCATTGATAATATGCTGTACGCATTGAACTGCAGCGAAAAAATTGCTGCTGTACAACCCCTACTTTTATATCCGCAAACTGGTTTAGTCCAAAGCACCGGACATGTGTTTTCAGAATTTAAGAGCGGACAACTCTTTTCAATGAGACGTCCAACTGACAGGATTATTAAACAATCAGCACCACGACAAGCATTAACAATGGCGTTGTGTGCAGTAAAAAAGAGAGTTTTTTCACAGATAGGTGGTTTTAATGAATCATATTATAATTCTCATGAAGGAATGGAATTAACACTAAAAATCTCTCTTCATGGGTATGTTTGTATGTATTGTGCCAAAGCAGTCGCTTATCATTGTTCCGGTGTCGCACGAAAGAAAGTCTCTTTTGATATCAGCCGTCAAAGAGCATACTTTTATCAGCAATGGCATAGCCATATTATTAATGATTTAGAAAAATATTTGTCTCAGCAAATGGATTTTAATATGGATTTTGGTGAATATATCGTTTATAATTTAAGCAGTTCGACAGATTGGACAAGAATATTGGAGGAATTAAGAATTAATTGTGTACAAGAAATAGTTTTAGAGGAACGCTTTGAAGAAAAGATTAATTTATACGACTGCATTTCATTTACCTCCTTGTATTATCCTGGACCGTATTTGTTCTTATGTGATTCCTTTTCTCAAATTGCGTCAAATAACAACTGGATTTGCAATCGTAATAATCTTGCTGATCTGGTAATGGATTTAAATGGAAATTTGCTTCATTTGTATACATTAGTTCGAAATACTTAAAATGCAAAAAAAAATGTTAATTATCACAAAGCATCTCAATATTGGCGGGACTGAAAAAATGCTGCTCCGCATTTTACCTATTTTTATATCTTTTGGATATAAGATTGATTTGTATTTGCTATACAATTATGGAATGCATATAGATTTTGAGTTTGATTTTGGATATAATACCGATCAATTAGCATTATTCAGTATTTTTCCATATAAAACAAATGGCTATAAGCAACTTATGAAAAGCGAACCGCAGAAAGTGTACTATTCTGTAATAAATGATACTTATGACATAGAAATTGCATTCCAAGAGAGTTATGCAACCAAAATAATTAGCACAAGCCAGAACAAAAAATCAAAAAAAATTGCATGGGTTCATTCCAATTTTCAAGAATATCATTTTTCTGCAAATGCTTATGACAGTGATGAAGAAGAATTAAATGCATATAGTAAATTTGATCAAATTGTTTTCTGCTCGGAATCTGCAAAGAATGCGTTTGATAAAACACTGAAAAATAATTTTCGTAACAAAGAAGTTATTTATTCTTTAACGGACTCCGCATATTGCAAAGAATGTGCCCGACAGTATCAGCATCAGGTACGAGGGTCGCATTTTCTTGTGCTATCAAGGTATTCTCCTCAAAAAGGTCTGGACAGGCTTATAAAAGCTGCGAGATTGCTAAAAGATTGTAATATTCTTTTTAAAATAATCATCGTAGGAAATGGAGAATTGGAGCATGATATAAGAGAAATGATTACAGCGTATGATTTAATTAATGAAGTGTACATGGCTCCAGCAGTTCCTAATCCCTTTCCATACTTTAAGAATTGTATTTCTTATGTAAGCCCGTCATATACAGAATCTTTCGGACTTGCTATGCAAGAAGCACTTTGCATGCATGTACCCGTGATTGCCTGTGATACGCCTGGAACACGCGAGGTTTTAAAAAATGGGTTATTTGGAGAAATTGTTGAACCTTCTGAATATGCATTAGCGGATGCTATGAAAAAATGTATTCTTGATTCTGATTATAAAAATATATTATGCAAAAAAGCAGATAATGGGGCGGATTATTGGGACAAATGGGTTTCAATTTCCAAAGAGAAATTAGAAACCCTTTTGTCACCATATCCGCGGATCTAAAATAAATGTGTATGGAGAATAATAACCCTCTGCAGTTCCCCATTCGACAGCTTTTATTTGTTTATAGTATTTGAGATTATGTAAAATTATGTCTGTAAATGAAGAGCCAGCCTCCGAAACCATATGAAGATTCCGTTCTAAATATTTGTTCACCTCAGTGAAATCTTGAATAATTGTGTCAAGAACAGAAAAGTACATTCTTGTTTGATAAGCAAGACGCCCACTAATATAGAGCATAGAATCTAATTCAGCGTTCAGAGCTTCTTCTTTCATTTTTTGTGCGATTGCTATAAGTCCTTTTGAATTTGCAATATTTGGATTTTTAAAATATTGAACTAATTTGCATAAATTTTCACGTATGATTCCACGAAAATATTCATTAATATAGTTTTCCTTCTGCAAAGTAGTTGTTATGGTATGAATAGTTTCTATTTCATCAAATTTTTCAAAATACACACACCGTAGAAATGCCAAATCCATTTGAGCTAGAATATACCGTTTTTCATTTTTGCCATTCTTTAATAATTCAATACTCTTTTTATAGAAATTCTCTGCACTTGACGGACATACCCATGAAATTCCCCTCGCGTAATCCAAAAACCATTCACCCATCATAGAATGATACTTATACGAATATAGAGAAACAGGGATATCATTATTATACTTAACATATTCTTTGAAGATACTGGTAGCATCTGAAATTCTGTCCTTCATAAACAAAATCATCATATATCGATTCATACAAGTAGAATACGTAATCCGTATATCTAGAGTTGAATACTTTGTTTCATCCTTTATGCAGTTGATTTTCCTTTTCAATTCTGTTAACGTAATTAAAATTTCGCCTTCCAACTGGTCAATTTGAAATAAGCTATATAAATTATTATACAGTTCGCAGCTAGCCATAAAACTTACATTAGAACCAAAAGGTGCCTCGTTTTTAATTTTTCGGAAGATCTCAATAGCACCACGTTTACGATCACAATGGAGTAAAGAAATCCCATAATAGAATAGCGTCAAATAATCTGATTCTGATATTTCTGTTGGGGCTTTTTGATTCAAAAAGTAATATGCAATTTTTCCATAAACATACATGTTTCTGTAGTCACACTCATAACTGTATGTTCGCATATGTTCAAGCAAATTCATTGAGATTTTGACCTCACTGCTTTTACCGATTTCGATGTACTTCACATATATCTCAGGGAGAAAAATCAGTTCTCCGTATTTTGGTGCATTATTTGAGATTATATTAAGGCACCGGACTATATAATCAGTACACGTATTCAGATTTTCCTTGAGAAATGCATTTCTATATAGTTTACTATACGCTTTCACACTTCCAGAACTGTACTTTATATATTGAACATTTTTCAAAATACTGATCTGTTCATTAGATACCCCTAAGTCATTAAGAATCTCGCGAGGCAAACCATTTTCAAACAGATAGATAAAGGACAGGATTTCCAAATACTCCTTGCTAAGCGTAAAGCTTGATTTATATATAGTTATACTTTCTGCATTGTCAGAAAGATGAATATATTTCGCAACTATATCCATATCACTTTCTTTGTCAAGATAGTACTTTAAAACCTCAACAGTATCTATAAAAGCAGCGGGACAACAGGGCATTTCCTTACAAATCACATCTATAAATGCAGGAGTCCAGTTTGCAAAATTTTTTGAAAGACTATTTTTAATGTCACCAGGCGTCAGTCCGTTCAAATAAAAGTCACAATCGTTCTTCCCACCCTGGGAACTGATCAGGAAACGAGTATTGTTGCAACTTGATGAATACTCTAAAATACTTTTTATAACGTTATACTCAGACCTGTTTAATTGATCTGTATTATCCAGCAACGCCAGATGGGCTAGTGGAGCAGTTCGATGCAGAATTACTCTATTAATGAATTGAGAATCAGATATTATGGATTTTTTTACATTTTGTGCATGAATTTCGTCATAGCAACCATCTATTGTCTCCAATATTAAATTGAGATCTCCACTTTCCGGATCAAGCCTTTCTTTTAACAAATTCTTAAAATAATCTATTGTTTCATTGGATACTTCCTTTTTAAAATAATTTACAGTTCCTCCAAAGTTAATATAAATAATTAATCGACATATCTCAAGTGCATTTCGATAATCTCCTTGAGAATAAAAAGCAAAGTACATTATTTGCCTTGTTGCATAAAAATGTTGCATAATCTCCCTTAATAAATATGTTTTCCCGAATCCCAAATCTCCACCAAGAGTTATAAGACGCTCGTGTGGGTTTTTGTCTGATAAAAGCTTGATAATTTTTTCTTTATATACTAATTGCTCAGAATAGGCTAATTTGACTTTATGATCCATGCAAACATTTATTGAAAACGCAAAGGACAATGGCATTTCATCATTCATCCTATATTTTAATTCTATGGCACCATCATAACAATTCGTTGTATAAATAAGAAATTTAAGCTGCTGTATACCTGGTTGAATCCGTATGTATTCATAATTTTCATATCCCGCGGAACTTATAAAAGAGAATGGATAATCACCATCTAAAATTGTTAATTCAGATGCTGTGTTTGCTTCTATTGTTATGTAGAAAACATAAAAATGTTGCTCATACAGCTCATACTTTAATGCAAGCAAGTTGTTATTACTGTTAACTGGATCTAGAATTTCAATTTCTGTAATAAGTGCGGCAGGAAGGCACTCATCGGCAACATTTAACTTTTCTTGAAAATGTTTCTCATATATATCCGGATGAAGATATAACCAATATTCTAACTGCACTTTTGTAATACAAATCACGCGAAAGAAATACATTCTTCCGGCTTGTTTGATGCGTTCCATTAAAGTATCTGGTAAATAACCATTAGTCAGAAAAAATATGATTTCTATTTTTCCATTCAATAAGCCAGACATCATTGTCGGATCTATATCAGCCTTTTTCAGAGCATTACAATCTTTTTTATATTTTGCTTCCGCCCAAATGTTTTCCAGTATAAGAGATATAAAATCCCTGTTATCATCCCAGGATGATTTTGTGTTTTCCCAGTCATATTCCCTATAATATTTATTCAAATAATCTAATACAAGTTTTTCAAATCTTGATCCGGAAATTTTATTATTTTCATTACTAAGCTCATATAATTTCACCCAATTTATGCCCATTTCCTCAACCTATTCCTTCTATCTGAGAATTTATAATATAGGATAACTGCTAATTATCCATTATTACATGGTTTATCGGTAATTGTAGTGGTTGACTTAGGAATTTCTTTGCATATAGGTACTTCGTATGGTAGAGGGCTATATACTGCCAGGTGGATTAGGGTTCTATCAACTGGCTACATTTTTGAGAAGTAGTTTATGCTGTTCTTAGCATAGAGAAAGGCTCTTTAGTTTACCTTGATTGTGTGGTATACTTAGTAAAAGTTGATATGGAAGAGTACTATCGCAGATGGTTTTTTGGCATGAGGGAAAAATAGGTACTCATATTTCAAATACAGAAGATTAAGGGGAGAACTATACGTATGAAAATCATTACACAAGCTATTAGAGTAATTGACTATGAAAACGATAGAATATTATCAAGAAATATAATGCCTAAATTTGGAGAATATATTGAGCAATTGATTTTCTACATAAACGGAAATTCTTCAGTGAGGGAATACAAAACACAATCAACAGGGACAGAAGTCATTGGCGGTATTTTAGAAATCATAGAGCATCAAACAGATGATGAAATAGTTCTGCAGAAAATTGACATGATGGCTGAGCGGTTGCTTAAGAAAGAAAGAGAGGCACAAGAACAGGTTGCAAATATGGACATCAAAGTGCAGAAAGGGAGCTTGATTCTTGCTTTGATTGAAGATGAGGGGGATTTGTTGTTTTTACTGGCAAAAGTAGAACATACGGATTTTTTTGATGATACTGATTACAGCATTAAATCGGGTTTTTCAAAAGATACGAAAAAGATTTGGAAAACATGCCTGTTTGAGATTGATGATGTTAAGTCGAAACAGTTTTGTGCAAGGATATACTCTAATACGGTGGCGAAATATTGGTGGCATGATTTTCTTGAACTGGAGGAACTCCAAAGCGATGAAAGTAATACAAAAAGAGCGTTTAAAGCTGTGGAGAATACTTTGAACAGAAATTTAAAAAAAGTTGCACCATATGATCATATGGTAATAAGGAATGCTATATACTTATATTTCAGCAGTGTTGAACAGTTCGATTTTTCTGAGATGTTAGATAAGACTGTAAGAAATTATAATTCAAATGATATGACAGCAGAAAAGAAAGAAGAACTCCTGCACAAATTACAAAAATTGCCGGAGGAGCAGCATTTTGATTATCAGTTTCGGCCCGATCTTTCAGTGATTAAACCTAAGATGCGGAAAACATATGATGTATACAGTGGTATTCAGATTAAAGTAACTAATGCTATTGAAGATTTAGGTGATATCATCGAGGCATATCAGGCCAAGGATGGAAAAAAGTATCTTAAAATTCGTGTAGATAATGAAGTAACCTTCCGTACGTTTGAACGTAGGGAGAAAAATTAGGAGGAAGTAATTTTGTTGGATCATATTAAGAGTAAGATTACTGATTTGAGAGAGGAGGAGCGTAGAACGGTCTATACTGCTTATTTTTCTTTTCAGTCAGCTCGCACATTTAAGTATTCAGAATGGATGGATATCATTCGAGGAATTCCGGTAAGAGATGAAATCAGGATATTTTTGGAATCAGAAAATGAAGATTCTTTTATAATGCACAGGCATACTCCAGAAGAGGAATACAGAGCGTTTATAGGAGAAACTTTGGACGATGAAATGATTTTCGCGAAGATAGAGATAAATAAAAAACTGTCGGCAGGACATTTTTCAATCTATCGGTTTCAAAAGTTTGCAGAAGATATTACCAGCTTGCCTACGGGAGAGATACTAAAAGTTTTTTCTATGTTTTTGAATGAAACAGAAACCAATATAGTGTTTGAGTTATTTGACAGTATTAATATTTTTTATACCAAAACAATGTTTTTTCTTCCTCTGGGAAATAGTGAGATTCTTTGCAGTTTTAACAGGAAACAGCGGCTGTTGGAATGCAGGGACACATCCTGCTTCTATAATCAGGATGCCTATGAATTGCTCCCTGATGACTTTAAAATAGAAGTAGGGTATGAGGGAAACCCGTTCAAAGATCTGTTTTTAAAGATGGAGACGGTTCTGGCAGCAAGCTTAATTGCGTCAAATGCCATGATCCAGGATGGGCAGATGAAACTTCAGATTATGGGTCAGCGTTCTGTGGAATATACTTGCCGTCTGAATGAGGTAAATGGAAATCCAGTATTATATAAAATATATGACTGGATATATTCCGGAGGAAGTTCCATTGATAAAGCTATTATTGCAAGGAATATCATTTGTCTTCATTGTAAATATGAGCCGCTGTTAAGTCTGGATATAAAGGTTTTATCTTCCATTCATTCTAATTATAATTTGTACTTGAAAGATAACGTCGCGCAATATCTTGAACTGAAAAATAAAGTGGCGGAATTTATTAGTGATATTGCGTCAAGAACGGGTGAATATGCAACGGAACTGCTTGATAAGTTTAAGGCAAATATGATAGCAGTTTTTGGATTTTTGTTTTCTGTGGTTATTGCAGATATCGTATCAGATCAGCCGTTGGACAATATTTTTACAAAAGATATCACAGTTATCCTGGAATTGATACTGGCAGGGTCTGTTGTGTATCTTATTATCTGTTATGGGCAATCGAAATACCAGATAAAGAAAGTTTATGATAGTTATGAGAATCTAAAAAAAATCTATGATGGGATATTGACGGAAGATGATATTCGCGAATGTTTTCAGAATGACTGCCTGATTCAAGATATGAAAAAAACTATAGGCAGATCAGAAAAAATATATCTTTTTCTATGGATTGCTTTTCTTGTGGCACTTTTTGTGATTGTAGAAAGTATCAGCGAGGCTCCGGTTATATCACCTTTTTTGACAACTATAGTAGGAAAAATTAGAAAGTAGAGGAATAAAATACCTTTGTGCATTGAGAAAAAATGTCAATGCCACAGGGGTATTTTGAGTATTGGTGTATTTTTATGGTAGCGTCTATTGAAATTGGTACCGAAAACAGTAATATGGTGTTTATAAAAGGTAGTGTAAAGTACGATATGAAAAAATCGACCTATTTTCCTTTGAATTGAGCGATTCTATTTTACTTAGCGAAATCCAGTCAAGGTCGGGCTGAATTTAACAGGCTTTCAGCCCGACCTTGACTGGATTCCCGAAATAAATTTTGGTCAATCAAGCCAAAGGAGAAGTAAAGGCTCATAGACCCTGGAAGCCTTGATTTCACTGGGGTTGAGCCGATTTCGGATGTATAAAGTTGACACTACCTTATAAAAATAGGAGGAAGCTAAAATGAGGTTAGAAGATAAAATGGCAACATATATGGAGTATTGTGAATATCGAAAGGAATTGGATAAGAAAACACTGAAGGCATATCGTATTGATCTCTGCCAATACTTTGAATTTGTTTGTGTTGATGAACCTGAAAAGGAGAAGATTGAAGACTATATCACTCAGCTACATAAGAATTACAAACAAAAGACTGTAAAAAGGAAAATAGCATCAATAAAAGCATACTATAATTATTTAGAAGAAACAGAAATCATTGCTGAAAATCCCTTCCGCAAAATAAAAGTCAGATTTAAAGAAAATGTAACCCTTCCAAGAATCATTCCAAGAGAGGAAATTGAGCAGCTCCTAAACTATATGTATAAATGCCTGAATGAAAGTACTACTTCGTCTCGTAAATATATGCTGCGTGACGTTGCAGTTATAGAAGTATTTTTTGCAACTGGGGCAAGAGTATATGAGATTTCTAATATCCGGAAAGATTGTATCGATCTGAATACAGGTCTGATAAGACTTATGGGAAAAGGTAGAAAGGAAAGATACGTTCAGATTAGTAGTACTTCAATTCTGGAGATGTTGAAAAAATACTATACTGAAAATGAGTCTGCAATCAAGAGGAGTGGCTATTTTTTTGTGAACAACAGAGAAAACAGGTATACAGAACAATCAATACGGCTAATGTTGAAAAAGTATACGGGGCGGGCTGGAATTGAAAGGAACATAACGCCCCATATGTTCAGGCATTCGTTCGCCACGTATTTAATAGAGGAAGGAGTAGATGTAAGCTGTGTCCAGCAGATTCTTGGTCATAGTTCCATAAAAACGACACAGATTTATATACATATTGCAGCCAAAAAGCAGGCTGAGATTTTAAAAGAAATGCATCCTCGCAACAATATGAATATAATTGGCGCAGCATAACTTGTAACTGACAAATAAAAAATATGTAATATTTATAAGTTGTTGAAATCGGATTGAGGTACAAATGCGAGAGATACTACAATAAAATGTTAGACTGACCTAACCAGGGCAGTCTTTTTGGCGTGGAGTGGAATGTATGTTTTGATTCCCCAATATGGACTTACTTAAAAATTTCGGTTTTAGTGGCTAATAGTATTTTATTAGAAGTCCTTGACGCATCAAAACATGATTCGTTACTGGTAAAAGTAGAGCTACTTTTGTACTACTACTGCATTTTTTTGTGTGGAAAACATTGGATTTATCTGATATAATAAAGTTAATGGATAATACCAAATTATCCTGTATTTCTACAGAATTATTAAAATTGCAAAATGTAGCTTACATATGCTTCGTCAAATAAGACAAACAGATGACATTAGTGATGTTGAATATCTAACTAGGAGGTGTTCCAATGCTAGGAGCAGTTAATTATATTACACCAAATATAAATAATCAGGTATGGAATTTAGAGTTATCCGGATTCGATTTTGAGGATTATATTTCATCCGTTATTGAATATTCTTTAATTCCGTATTATTCTATGGGACTAACAGTGGAACGTACACCCAGAACTAGAGATCAAGGGAAAGATATTATTATTCATTCGCCAGTTCCTTTTTCTTTGTTTGGAAAAGATTTTTCTCTCTGTAAAAAGGACAGTATTTGTATATATATTGAGTTTAAAAGTTCAAAGAACAACAAAATCTCACTTGATAAGTTTTCCAAAAATCTTCTTTTGGCAAATAAATCAGGAATTGATTATTTTGTTCTGATTACTAATACCACTATAGTACCTTATTCATATTACGAGGCCTGCCGCAATGCTCAAGAGAATGGTTATATTTTTTATTTGGTTGATCAATATAAACTGGTTTGCTTTCTAAAAGAGCAAGAAGCCTTGCGAGGTGAATACTGTACTCCTATGGATATTCCGGCTATAAGTATAGAATATCAGATTGATTTTGGCAAAAGAAATGGTCGACCTTATTTGGAATTGTATTTGTTTTTTCAAAATAACACAGAGTTATCGCAAATTTGTCGATTCCAGTTGAAATCTGACCGAAATTGGTTGTTGTCTGAAACGGAATTTGATGTGTTTCTTGAAGCAGGTGAAACAGATTGTCGATGTATAGGGATAACAAAAGAAAATTTTGATGGGGTTGATGAAATTCTAGTAAGAATTGACTACAATGATGAAATAAAAAATGTAGTTATTTGTGGAGATGCTCTTGATTATGATTTTGAGACTCCGCTTGTGGGAGAACAACACAGGACAATCATTGCTCAAATAATTACGGATATACGAAGTAATACCAAAATCCAATTAATCAATCTACAAGGAGAGGCTGGAATTGGGAAATCAAGGATAATATCCGAAATTACAAAGCAATTATGCTTAAATGGTATAGAACAAATCCATTATAATTGTACCAAGAAATATGACGAAACAACTACTGATTCGCTTATAACACAACTAGCAACTTATTTTCCTCAAACTAAGTTGGAAAAGTTATCCGACATTTTATGTATTCCTTTACATTTTAAACGGTATGTCATTGTAATCGAAGATATTCACAATGCGGATAAGGAATTTTTTGCATCGATAAAAACAATAGCAAAATTAGGTAATTCTAATACGCCATTTACTATTATCATGGCGGGAAGAGATGATTACACTGTATACAATGAAAGTTATTTTTCTTTTCTTTCATGGCTTAGGAATGAGGGGCAATCTCTTATAGTTTCCTATTATGTACCAAAGTTGAAAGACAATGAGTGTAAAAACATGATACGCGCTATAATTAAAGGTGCACCTGAGATTGTTGTTAATCGAATTTATCAAGCATCAGAAAATAATCCTTTTTATGTTAGCCAATTTATAGAGTATCTTTTAGAAACAAAGCTCATTTATCTACTTAATAGAAATACAGTTGGTATTGAAAATGTAAGTACATTTTGTCAAAAAGTATATATACCTGACTCTGTTGAAACTTTATTGAATGATCGTTTCAATACAATTGCAAATTTACCTAGTGGAAATCATCTGCAGAGTTTTTTATTGTTAATTTCTCTTTATGGAATAGAAGCACCCCAATTTATTTATCATCACTTTTTCTCAGAGGACAATTACTCAGATGCTGCTGTTTTATTCAAGAATCACTTTTTAAAGTTTACTGATGAAAACGATATTGCGTTTGATCACGAAAATATTTTCCTTTTTTTACGGAAAAAGCTTTATTCTGCCGAAATCATGAGCGAATTAGCGGAAATATTGATTGCCAAACCTAACCTTTTAAAAATTTACACTAATATACCGCAAGCTGCTATATATTTTTATGGAAATGATTACACTACCAGTGAGGAACTCCTACGTCCTATAATATGTGAAATTCAGGAAATAAAAAATATTTCATCTTGTAATTTAACTCCTCAATATGTAGATGCATACCAGATTATATATAACCTTGCCCGAAATTCGAAAGACAAAGATTTACAACAAAAAACTTTATTAGCATGGTTATATATTGCTCTTCATAATAGTTCATCTGCCAAGGCAGGCTGGATCATTGATAAAGTATCACAACTCGCACATAAAGATCACGCTAACGCTTCATTCTTACACTTAACAATTAAGCAGATGCAAGCACATTTTTATCTCCAATCAAATCGGATTTCGGAGGCGAAGAAGTTGTTATTGGAATTGATTGCACAGGAACGAAACGATAGCACCCTCTTTGATGATCAAACTCGATTTGACCTGTTTGACAGAATTGCCAGTGTGTATACACAGGAAAATCATAAAGTCGTAGCTGAAGCTTATAATCAGCTCTCGTATAATTTGGCCAAAAAACTACAGGATACTAAATTGCTAACATTGAGTAAAATACTGGCTGCCAAAATCGAATTTTATTCAGATACCCAAAAAGCATTAGATCTAATGCTTGAAGCCAAATCATTACTTAACAAGGATATGAGTCCACGAATAAATTGCCACAATGATTTTGGAATTTTAACTGCTCAATGTATTTTAAATTTTTCTCATAGAACTTCTTTAGAAGCGCTGCTCCAACAAGGAAAGCAATTATTAGCATGTGCAACAGAAATTGAATATCCTGGTGCAATTATCAGAGGGCACTATCTTTTGGCAGCCCTTTATTATGTAACAGCTACATCAGAATACGAAATTGAACAAGCAAAAATTCATATAGAAATGGGGATTGCAGATAGTATCCGGAACGGTATTGTAAAACTTATGCCACTATTTTATTGTCTTCTAGGTATAATCGCCGCTAGAGAGAAGAAAACAGATAGTTCTATATATCAATATTTTCAAACCATGCTTCAACATTTACGACAATGTGATCAATTTTTTCTTGGAGCATTAGATTTTACTTATAGTAATATAATTTTACTTACTAATTATGCTATTTTTTTATGTGAATATGGGTTGGAGAGCGAGGTGTATCGTTTTCTGCGTGAGATAACTTACTATGGAAGCACATTATCTTGCAATTATAAAAATTGTAAAAAAGGCAGTGTCTGTTTTTCTTCGTGTCAAAAAAATATGAGCGTATTTAAAGAAAACTATAAAGATATTGCAAAAGGCAAGCTTTTATTGATCGGAAAAAAATATCAATATCCTATGCGCGATACACATACGCCATTCTTCATACCACTTGGAGTCTAGCAGTATATCTGTATTATATGAAAATGAATGCAACGTACTAAGACTTTTTATGTAGCTGTTCTAAGAAGATTATCTTCCCTGCTTAAATATGAGATCGATTAGTATTTTAGCAGGGAGGATAATAGGGTTATTTACAGTATTCTAATTTAATGTGCCAAATCCTTTTTGAAAATAATACAATTTCCCATGACTAAAGTGTCAATCTCAGTAGTTAGGAAAGTTCGAATTGCATCACCAGGTGTTTCGACAATGGGTTCTCCACAATCATTAAAGGATGTATTCAACAACACTGGAAAACCTGAAAGGCGTTCAAATTCAATGAGAATCCTATGCACAAACGGATTTTCTTTCTGATTAACTGCTTGCACTCGGGCAGAACCATCTACATGTGTTATGGCAGGTAATTTTGAGACATATTCCTTTTTTACTTGTGCTGCTAACAGCATATATGGAGAATCCTGAAGCAAAGAAAAATAGGTAAACTGTTTTTCAGAAACAACAACTGGAGCAAAAGGACGAAAGTTTTCTCGATGTTTGACTTTTGCATTTATATAGTCTTTCATATTGGCTTCTGTCGGATTTGCCAGTATACTCCTGTGGCAAAGTGCTCTTGGACCAATTTCACTACGTCCATGCAAAATGCCAACAATTTCATTTTTCCATATTTTTTCAGCAATGATAGATGCCAGTTCCTCATCTTCATAAAAGTGAAATGGGATGCTATGATTATGTAATGTCTGCTTAATCTGTTCATTCGTATAACTAAACCCCAAATATGGAAGTGCTGAAGCCGATGGTGTTAGATCTGACGCCATGTGCCTATATGAATAAAATGCAGCACCAATAGCTTGACCATCATCACCAGCAGCAGGGCAAATATGTATAGACACTTGAGGAAACTTTTCAATAATTTTATGATTTATTGGACAGTTTAAAAATACTCCTCCCGCTAGACATATCTTATTTATTTTATATTTTGAAATTATATATTTAACAAGTTCCAATATTTGACTTTCTGTATAATCCTGAACACTTTTGGCGATATCTGCCTTATGTTTCTCCATAAAAGAAAAGAAATTTTCTCCTGACTGCTCATATAAATTATGATATCCCCATATAATATGTTGAAATTCAAGGTCAAATGAAAGCGGGTTACCAACTGGAGAGGGAGACGTACTGATAAGATTTGTTCCATATGCCGAAAGTCCCATTGTCTTACCCGCACCATTTCCTCCAAATCCAAGAAGATTACTGATTTGTTCATACTTCTTTCCTAAACTGATTTGCTCATGCAGTTGTTGCTTGTTCATAAAAGGATATAAGTAATTGTGTGGTCGATAAAGCGCATGAAAATAATTGCTCTGTAGTCTTTGCTCTGTTAGTTCTACTTTGGCATCATGACAATAAAAAATACTTTCAGCTTCTTCTTCTGTGCCTATCATTTCTCCGCCTCCATCTGCAACCAAGACCATAGCTTCTGAAAAGTTCGAAGTAAAATATGCGCTTTCAGCATGAGCTTGATGATGCGGAACAGATAAAGTTTTAATATCCGATAATGAATAGTATTCTTTAAAAGCATCACTGACATATGTTTGTAAGTCAGCAATATGAACTGCAGTACTTGAAAATCCTACACAATCAATATCAGATATTTTTATTTGGGTATAGCGTAAAAGAGCATCGATAGCGGCAAAAGGTGGGCGAATAGAGGCAGAGTGCTTAATTCTGTCAATTCGTTCTTGAGAAATTGCACCTAAGAGTTTTCCATCCTTTACAATAGCGGCTCCTTGATCATGTCCAATGTTTATTCCCAAAGAAATCGTACTCATTAAAATTCTCCTATTTTTTAACCATATGAATCTTGCTGTCTCAATATTCAGGCTACATAATAATCATAGTTCTAAGGTTATCCATAATATTTGAGCGACCGGTAAATAATTGAATATTCCGGCGTTTGTGTCCGTGGTGTCCGGTCAGAAGGAAACCGCAGAATCATTGATTGACTGGTGAAATCCTATCAGATATTGCGGCATTGTAAAGCCTGCTACAGCACCGCAAAGCGGCTCTGGGCTTGACA
>JALERM010000192.1 GCA_022764165.1 Eubacterium sp.
AGTAGTCACACGTGTGTGTGCCATTTCTATTATAGGTTATAGAAATCCGCTGTGCTCAGCAGAGCGGAAAGAATGCTCTCAATCACCGGAACGGTTGCTCACATTGACCGTGCAGTGCGCTCTGAGGCTTCGGAATATACAGCATCCATATGAATCTTCAAATTTACAGTATCGTCTAAGATAATACTCCTGCGTATCATATATGTAGCCTAAACTGTGCTTATATATGACGAATTCATCCGCAAGCTGAACTATGGATTTACCCATTATATACCCCTCCCTTCGGTAGTGGAAGCGTAAGTGTGGAAAGCACTTTATCATCTGTCGAGATATACCTCATAGTACTGTTTGGATTACTATGTCCAAGTGCCTCTGAAATAACAGGAAGAGGAACTCCCTTGCGCAATAGTTGTGATGCGTAGCTGTGCCTGGACATTCTCGTTCCGCTTATCCTTCCTTGTGGGGCGACACCCGCCTCCACAAGTACTTTTCGTAATACATTATATATTGAGGAGTGGTCTACTAAAGGATGAAAAGGAGCCACTTTACTTAGAAAAACATAGGTGGATTCTGATTGCGGGCGTTCATCCAACAAGTACTCCATTAATGCATTCCCTAATGATGGAAACAGGGGAAGAACTAAAGGTTTTCCTGTTTTTTCCTGATTTATTGAGATCGTATCATGTTTCCAGTCTATGGAATCTAACTGTAACCCACATATATCAACTGCTCTGAGCCCTGTTTTGAATGCGATCAGTGCAATCGCCCGGTCTCTTGCAGAAAGTTTGTTTTCCAGAAGGAAATCCTCTATCCGTTCCAATTCATCATCGGTATAAGCCGGTGTGATATCCTGTTTCCTTCTTACACGTTCCGGGATTTCAATAGTAAACGGTTTCGCTTCAGGAAAAAGTTCCAAAAAGCGTTTCAAACCCGGAAGATGAGACCCCAAGCTTGTAGGTGCATAGTGTTCCTGACATACAAGAACAATAAATAAAGTAACATCCCCCTTTTTTATCTCAGAAAGCTGATGGTAACCTTTATCTTCAAGATATGACAAAAAATACAATACAAACCGATGATACCCATCAATCGTATTCGTTTTGAGACCATCATTTTTGAGTGAGTCATCATAAATTTGCAGATGAGACACGAAATCATCTGATGATAACTCTCTGGCTGGGAGTGAGTGGTAAATACTCCAGTCAACTTTTCCTGATGATAACAGCGATTCAATAAAACGTATGCATCGACTGTGATATAAAAATCTGGTATGGTTATATCCACCGTCTTTTACATAAGCATTGTCTTTGATAAACAAATCGGCAAGTTCATCATCAAAATGTGTTTTGTTGAGCGAAGCGGCCAGTTTCGTTAACCGTTTATAGAATAACTTGTAATTACGGATTGTCCCCGTATCAAAACCGGCATCTTCGAGTTGTTGGATGACCATTTCTATAAGTTCTTCCAAGGTTGCATTTGTAAGTTTTTGTTGCATGACTTAATTCCTCCTTAACTTGATGCTTTAAGCATGCAACAATAATTCCGAAAATCCAAGAAAAACTATGCCGAGATATGTCTGTTATATTTATAGTGTATCAGGCAGTTTCAGAAAGTATCGGCATAGTTGATTTATCGGAATAGTCGAAATAGCACCTGTCGAACTTTCCATATTTCAGAATCGCATTATGAAACGTATCCTCAACGATCTTTGCTTCTTCATTATCATAGAACTTTGAGGAGAGGATCATCCGGGAATGGTCATCGATCGCAGAAGAAAGATAAGTTTTTACCTTTGAACCATTTTTACCGATCGGAAGGTAGATCCCTTCCTTGATATCTCCCTGGACAAGCATCATGCGGTGTGGTTTGCAGTAACGTTTGGAAGAACTTTTCCGTGCTTCACGGTAGACTTCCATCTGTTCTGCACCAAATCCAGCTTCATACAGGTGCCTCTGCAGTGTGGAACGTTTCAAAACACCTGGGGCCACGCGCTTTTCCATCTCAAGGATCATGATAATCTTTTCGACGGAGCGGCTTGGGACCTCCCTGCGCAGCTGGATCGCGTCCTGGACAAGTTCCTCATAATTATCAGGAAGGTTTCCTTTCTGATAATAGTGGCGCGGTTTTGGTTTTAGGCCTTCAAAACCGTTCTGACGGTATGCATTCACGTAACGCCGCACTGTTTTATCGCTGAGATCGTATTTTTCTGCCTGCTGTCTGCGAAGCTGGATATATTTTGCTTCATCAAGGGATTCTTCCAGCAGTGGTGAGATGATCTGAAACCGGGCAAGTGCCTCTTCTTCCTGCCACTGAGGAGAGATTAACTTTTTATTCGTATTCATTTCTGTATGTACCTCCTATGGAAATATCATACAAAAACGGGAGCGGACAGTAAAAACAAAGTCGGTAAAACCAAGATCAATAAAAAGGCTCGAGTTCATTGCCTGAATTATAAATATACCGGATGATGGTCGACAGCCATCCATTCGGAATGGAACTTCTCAAATGACTGAGCAGGGAAATACTGGAATACAAAAGTTCCTCTGTGTACCCCAGTTCCCGAAAAGCGATGGATTTCATCAGACCATCAATGGTAAGTTCGTTTACCATAAGCCAGTGGTGCCAGCGTATCATCGTTCTCTCTGATGGATGCTCTTCAGAATCCTCGTCTGTAGGTTTTACAACACCATCAAGGACACCTGATATGGTTTCTTCCATATAATGTTTATATGGAACAAGAAAGGACGGGAGCATACGGTGGACTCGCCCACAATGTGTATTATTGCACTGATGTCTTGGGATTTTGATCCATTCACAGTTCCCATCCTCATACCTGATAATACGTCTGCAATAATCACGAAAAACCAGCATGCCATTCTGACATTCGGGACAAAGAAATTCACTGCTCTCAGATAAAAATATGTTGCCCAGACCTATAGTATTCTGTTACAATATACATGGTTTAATACCACAGTCCCAGAGTACAGGTCTTTGCAGGAGGTGTGCTCTGGGATTTCCTTTTCTCTTGATAAGGACAGTATACAGGGCAACCGCTGGACAATCAAGCAAGTCTACTGAAAGTCAAATGAAGAAGTCAGAAACACTATGGTGGAACATACAGCCTGTGCAGTAAATACTTCATTTCTCTCTCCTTTCCACTTCTGGACATTTTGTCCAAAGGTTCCGTAAACGCAAAAAGGGCAGCTACAAACCTTTACGGTCTATAACTGCCCTTACGCTGTAATGTACATATCAATAATCATTCAATTTACTCATCAAACCATTCCTCTTCCTCATAACACTCGATTTCGTCATAGTCGCACCCATCCTCCACCTCTCCATTAAGGGGATCTGTAGTTTCCACATCTATATCCGTAACGCACACCTTCATATCATTATACTTTAAACTAAACATTTCTGTATACTTCCCTATCTGAATTGGAATATACACTGTAGCCCTTCCAAATGCCTCATATTCTGAGTCAAAAAAATTATCTTCCGAATCACAATGATAACATGCTTCAGCATTTCCAGAAACACCAAATTCAAGTAACACAATAATTTCCTCATTTGTTAAGTCAGTAACATATTCTATTAATTCTATTTCAATATCAGAATCATATGGAATTGCCCAATCTCCCATATAATTACTTCGGATATAATCACCAATACCTTCTATAAGTATTTCTTGTCCTTCATCATTAAAATATTCCTCTACTTCGAGTCTTATAAAATTATTATGATTTACTAAATACTCACAAAGTTTATCGAGATCCTCATCTACATATGGTTTACAAAACAAAATAAAACCATATAATGTAGTAATATCAAGTGCATCATATCTAAAAATCTTATAGATCTCTTCCTGCAATAATGGATGCAGTCCTTCTAGATTTTTCCCGAACCAATTACTATTTTTCTTTTCATCATTTGTAATAAATAGATACTGCGCATTTCCTTTATCTTTTATACACTTTTTTATTTCGTTCCAAATAATAATATCCCCATTAGAATTATTCTTTTTTCCACTATCCCCTATTCCGGGTGGTAATTGTTGACTTATTCTTTCTCTTTCATCTTTTAAAAGTTGTATTTTTTCTTGTTCGGAAAACTCTGGAAGTGTTTTCTCCATAATCATATGCAAAAAGGAATTAACAATCTCACTTCTACTTATGGCATCAATCTCTTTATTTGCCAACTCCAAGCACTTAGAAAGACTAGGAAAAATAACTTCTTCCCGCTTCGTATATTCCTTTTTTAAATTATCAAGCATACTAGCATATACTCCAAAAGCATATCTTTGTAATAAATTTATCTTTTTACTTACTCGGCTGATAACTCTTTTTCTTTTATTCTTTTCTGTTATTTTATCCTCATAAATGCTATTCAATTCCCTTTCTAATTCTAAAATAATTATATCAACATTTTTTTGAATCTTTTTCATATCAAAATATGGTTGCATTTCTTTCACAACATGTTGAGGTATCAGAATTCGCTCTTTACAGAACAATAAAATATCCATAATACATTTCGCATACTGAAACTCACAACGAGAAATATAATCTAGTGTACATGTATCAAGAATAAAATATCCTTTCGACCATATTTTTTCAAATTTTTCTTTATTCATATCTTTAGATTCCATACTCCATTATATTGTACAACTTACTTTTGTCCTTACTATTCCAATTAGTTATCTTATTTCTTTACATATTATACCTAATTGTATTCTTTTGATAGTTCCCCTTTACCCGTGAATATTCTCGTCTCCGGAAACCTTGATTCCGGAATTTTGGAAACCGACATTCCGGAGGATGGAAACTCTTTGATTGGCTTGTTTACCACTTATCAGGTAGTGCGGTATTGTCAAGCCCAGAGCCGCTTTGCGGTGCTGT
>JALERM010000008.1 GCA_022764165.1 Eubacterium sp.
CATGATTGGCTCTTTGACCCCGCAGTGCCGAATGGTTCTTGCCCTGTCGTTCCATTCGA
This sequence comes from Eubacterium sp., assembly GCA_022764165.1. Taxonomy (GTDB): domain Bacteria; phylum Bacillota; class Clostridia; order Lachnospirales; family Lachnospiraceae; genus Oliverpabstia. The sequence continues at coordinate 60 of JALERM010000008.1, forward strand.
TGTTGCTTTCCGTATCAGTCACAACGTCAGCCATCTGATAGTTAACCTTTCGAGGCTCAATCGCATTGCAACCCTACTTGCATGCTGTCTACGCTTAGCAACTGTCATTACTGTCAGCTACTCAAGACTCGCTACTAATCGGTTGGCTAGACCTTAATTAGACAGGATTTTCACCCGTTTGGTTAATTGCCCTTCGCTGGGCGCACGACTGAAATTTGTCAGATTATTTGATTCCATCTCTCAACAATAATATTGCTATTGCTTTCAAGATCGACTTTACCGTCCAATTCAATTTTCATACAAGACATATTGTTCAACCATTCTCTCTGCTCGTTAAGATTCGGAGAACCATTTTTTTCGTACCGTCGATTGTCATCTAAAAAACGCAAATGACTCTCATACAAGTCTCCACCCTCAAGGACTCTTTCACCAAAGCGTTCAACTGCACGTTCATGCACTCTCTGTATACGCACAGCAGGCTCCGCATAGAGAAAAACCATCATATCGAACTTGTCATCAAATGCATAATGGAAAGAACTCATTGAACCTGCCATTACAAAGTGTTCATAAGGGAAAATATCTTTGCTTAATCTATTTATCTTCTCTTCACGACTATACATTACAGTGTACGGCTCTTCGGTATCTCTTCTCCAAATGTAATCATCTACATCAAAATAAGGATATCCCAATTTATCAGCCACCATTTTTCCTAATGATGTTTTTCCGCTTCCAGATGGACCAATAATCATGATTCCCTTTGACATATAATATTCTCCTCCTAACGACAAATTCAAATTCATGCGCGCTTTCAATCTCACCAGAAGACTGGAAGTTTCAAGCGCTTTACTTATCCCAACATTTTTTCAAATCTTTGACTTTTCCACCATTTGCTTTAATCATTTTACGCCATCCTATTTGTGCTCCCATTTTATATAAGAAACGTGGAAATGCAACAGATACATATATATTTTCTCGTACTTGCTTCTTTAGAATAGCATTAGAAAGTTCTACTAATGCTTTATCAATCGGTGTTTTAGGGCCATATCCCGATTCCTTTTGGGGCATCATTGCCAGTCCACCTCCGCCACCGACACCTATGCCACCACTCCAAATAAAGCCTGTCTTTAAGCACCAGTTCTGTAAAATTTTCAGAGCATATTCAGCTTGTATTCCTTCATAAAAACCGCAATTCACAATACCATAAACGTGTATTTGAGGATTATGTATGCGAACTTCTTCTAACTGAACTAAACAAGATAACAAATGTCCCGGAATTCCATCAACATAGAGCGGATATGAAAACACCCATATATCTGTTTTCTCCAATTCTTCGATTACTTCTTGCGAAATTGTAGGTGAATGAAATCCCAACCGAGTGACTTCTGCATTCTCTCCTACATATTCTTTTATATCTTCCAAAAGAATACTACTTGCACTGTTATTCATTTTTGGACTCCCATTGATTAATGCAATTCTCATAAGACAATGCCCTCCAATTCCTCTACAGATTTATAGAAGTAAATACCCTTTACCACACCGTCATAATTGTCTGCGTTTGCTTCCAACAATTCTCTGGCTGTTTCTTTCTCTATATCTGTAATATTTTCACCATAGAAGTGCGAAGACAACGTAATTGTATTTTTATATCTTCGTTTATGATGCATTTCACCTTTTCGGATTACAAAATCCGGATGAAAATATGAAATCGCACGGTCTTCAACCATTTTCACAAAAGGACTTACACTACCATAATAGCAGCGACTAATAATGATTAATTCCGTACATTTACTCATATCTACACCTGTTTCGTGATAACCATCATGAATCACACATTTTCCCGGTGTTTTTACCCAACATCCAAAACATCCAATACAATGACGAATATCTCCATTAGGCTTTATGATTTTATATTCTCCTTCTACTGGAATATTAAAATTTTCAATATCAGTTATGATAAGCTTCATTTTCATTTACTCCTTCAAATTCAAAGTTTCTGTTCCCTATAAAAAATAATTTTTCGGGATTTACCAAATCCACAATATTTATTTCTGTCGAAAGACCAAAAAATAGTGTTATCACAAATACATATCTGTTCCAATTCTTTTGTCGGTTCTCCAATTTTCTCCGCAATGATTTCAGCGGTAGCAGGAGACATCACAAAAATTAGATTATCGTATATATCTTTGTCAGATGTTCCCCACCAATCGGGAGCCTTGCTTAATATATCTTCTAACTTTTCCTGCAAAATAACAAAAACCGGAATATCCAAGCCAAACCTTTTCTGTATCA
>JALERM010000060.1 GCA_022764165.1 Eubacterium sp.
CAGTTAACCACTTATGACGATCTGCTTGGCATCAGTGAACCAGATGATGCTGGAATGGACAAAGTAATCGAGGTTCCGTTGACGGAATTGTTCCCGTTCAAAAACCATCCGTTTCATGTCCTGGATGATGAAAAGATGGAAGAAACTGTAGAAAGTATCCGGAGTTATGGTGTACTTAATCCGGCACTGGTAAGACCAAGAGCAGAGGGAGGTTATGAACTGGTTGCCGGTCACAGACGGAAAAGAGCCTGTGAGCTGGCAGGCAGGGATACCATGCCGGTGATTGTCCGGGACTATTCGGATGATGAAGCCGTGGTAATCATGGTAGACTCCAACATCCAGAGAGATAACATCCTGCCAAGTGAAAAAGCTTTTGCTTATAAGATGAAACTGGAGGCTTTGAAACATCAGGGAGTGAAATCTGGAACCGGGAGTGATGCCGAGACAGCCGATCTGGTAGGAAAGGAAGCCGGGGACAGCGGAAGAAAGGTACAGAGGTATATCAGGCTGACGGAACTTCTTCCGGAATTGCTGGAACTGGTAGACAGAGGAAAGATTAAAGTTTCTCCAGCGGTCTCTCTTTCTTATCTTTCAAAAGAAGAACAGGAATGGGTACTGCAGTGCGTTGTCGGGAGAGCAGCATCTGTAAGCGGAACAATGGCAGATCAACTGAAAAAGCACAGTGAAGAGGGAAAACTGACGGAGCTTGCTGTGGAACTGATCTTGTGCGAAGAAAAGAAAGAAACGGGAAAAGTAACGCTTCCGGGTAAAGTGAAGCAGTATTTTCCGAAAGGTTACAGTAACCAACAGATAGAACAGGTCATTTTTGAATTGCTTGAGAACTGGAAAAACAGCCAGTAAGAAATGGGAAGGAGGGAAAGCAAAATGGCAAAACACGATGTTGAATTTGATTATTTCCATGGTTATGAGTCGGAGCAGTTTGCTTTTTACCGTATTCCCAAAGTATTGTTCACAGATGACTATTTTAAGGATCTTTCCAGCGATGCCAAAGTTCTATATGGCCTGATGCTGGACAGGATGTCCTTATCCATCAAAAACAACTGGATTGACGAGGAGGACAGGGTGTACATCATCTTTACTCTGGAGCAGGTCATGCAGTATATGAATTGCGGAAAGGATAAGGGAGTAAAAATTCTTGCCGAGCTGGATACCGGAAAAGGGATTGGCCTGATTGAGCGTGTTAAGCGTGGATTAGGTAAACCTGCCATTATTTATGTGAAAAGTTTTCTGATTAAGGACAGACAGGAGTGCAAGGAGTCTGCTGATGAGAAAGAAAATTACGAGTCCGCTGAAGAAAATCAGGAAGCCGAAGCAGCCGAAGTCAAGACTTCTGAAAAACCGAAGTCTGGAGTTCTGGAAAACCGAAGTCTGGAGGTCGGAAAAACCGAAGTCCGGAAGTCGGAAAAACCGAAGTGCAGAGGTCGGGAAAACCGACCCTAATAATACTTATATTAACAAGAATTATATGAGTAATACTGATCTTATCAATCCATCAGTGGAAATGCAGGGAAACAGGACAGAAGATAGGATGGATGCGATGGCTGTCATACAGGCATATACCGATATTGTGAAAACCAATATTGATTATGACATTTTAATCCAGGGATGCAGGACTGGTGACCGTGAGTACATAGACGAGATCGTAGAGCTTTTGGTTGAGACTATCAGCATTGACCGGGAGGCCGTTATGATCAGCGGGGCTGAATATCCGTATCAGTTTGTAAAAAATAAGCTTCTGAAGGTAAATTATTCCCATATCCAGTATGTGCTTGAATGCCTGCATGACACGACAACAAAAGTCCGGAATGTAAAAGCGTATTTGCTGACCTGCCTGTTTAATGCCCCAAGCACGATTGGAAATTACTACAGGGCAGAGGTCAACCATGATATGTATGGAGGAGGTTGGAGCAATGGTTAAGGAAATTTGGAAAAAAGTAATATGGCCGGTGATGGCAGTCCTTTTTCTGGCAATGGTTTTCCGGCCACTGTGTATCGAAGAGGACGGCATTGATTACTGGAAACTGCTGTTCCTGATGGGAATACCGTTTGGGGTGCAGAAGATGTTTGTCTGGTTGATACCCAGCGGTTACGGTATTGGTGAAACAGCTGGTATATTTGCATTGAACCTGTTGGTCGGTGGTATTATCGGTGGCTTCATACTGGTATGGCGTTTACTGGAAGCGGTTTTTATACTGGCAAAGGGACTTGTTTCGGGAGTTACACGAATGACTGGTGTGTGTCGGTAAATTGAATGAAACGGAGGTCTGAGATGGACAGAAAATTAATGGAGCAGATGTTTTATGAAGGCGTCATGCCAAGAGAGCAGTGCTGCCCCCGAAAGAAAGAATATCATGATACCATGAAATTGTGCAATACCGTGGAAGTGGAGTTTGCCAGCCATCTATCCCCGGAACTGGCACAGATGTTTCAGGATTACAAAGACTATTCAGCACAGCTTACTGCCATGGAAAACGGGGAGCATTTTATTCAGGGAATGGCAATGGGGATACGCCTCACAGCGGAGGCATTTACACTGGAAGATAATAAAACAGAATAACCCATGAAGGAGAAGCAGCCGGTTTACTGATCTGGTTGCTTTTTCTCTGTCTATGAGGCCATGGAGCAAGGAGAATGAAGATGGAGATTGTGTTGTTAGGTGTGATCATTGTCACCTTCCTGTTTTTTGTATTTCTGGTATGCTGTTTGTTTCTGTCAGCAAAAGAACTGGAAGAGAAAATAGGGAATCTTGGATATGAAAAAAAAGAGAGGAATTGAACAGATGGATGTAGCAGAAAAAATCAGATATTTTCGTCAACAAAAAGGGTTGTCGCAGGAACAGCTTGGGAAAAGAGCAGGCATTCACGAAAACACCATCCGGAAGTATGAACTGGGTATAAGAAAACCAAAGCTTGACCAGTTAAAGAAGATAGCCGGTGGACTTGGGGTTAGTGTAATAGAATTTATAGATATTGAGATTGAGAATGAAGCGGATTTGATTGCAGTGTTGAAAAAAATCAGTCCGTTTTTTAAATGGGAAAACATCGGAAGAATATTGGAACAGGGGGAACAGAGATGATTGTAGTTTATTTTCTGGCAGCGCAGGTAGTTATGGCATTGTTTTTTTATCCATTGTTGGTTGTCGGTAAAAGGGCAGATGAGGAAATGGGGATTTTATTTGAACGTAGATTTCAGGAGAATGAGAAGAAAGAATTGGAGGATAAGATGGAGTCACAGAGAGATGTTTTAAGAACGATTGAGAAAGAGATCAGCAAGGGGAGCGCACCGGTACATTTTGAAGGAATGGAATTTGAGAAAGACAGTTACCATCTGGTTGACAGTCAGGCAAAAATGAACCTGCTTCTTGATTATTTTTTCCGTGTTGGAGAGTATGGAGGTATTGCTGGCAAGCTGCTGAAAAGCAATGTTTACATGGATGCTGCAGGAAAAAAGCCGACCTTCCGGACAGCAAAATCAGAGTTTGACAGAAAACGGATGGAAATGGCGGCAAAGCAGTGGATTAAGAAAAAACAGCCATCTTTTGACGGGGATGTGTATGTAGAAAATGTGAAGTGTGTCCTGAGTCTGACAGAGGAAGAAATGGAAAAGAGAAAATGCAGGGTAAATGGAGAAGAAACTACGGCACTGATCTTCAGCAGAAAGCATCTGGCAGCATTGTATTTGCAGTGCCTGATGTACCGGAAAGAATTAGCATTGCAAAAAGGTAGTCTGGAAGATGTGTCGGAGATCTGTAACCGGATTTATCGGTTGGAGGATGTGGATGTGCTGTTTCAGTGTATGATGATGGACATGGCAAATTGGGAGAATGATAAGCTATATGTTCAATTTGTGACGATATTCCTGATAGGGTAAAACTGAATTTCAATATGACAATAAAAGTGGTTTATAGTAGAATATATACAGATACTTTAGAAGGTGGAAGCAATAGATAAAGAATCCATTGATGAAAAGAGAGGAAATTGCCACATGAATGAATATGAATTGCTAGGCGGTCTGCATGAATTAATCGATGCAGATGTAGATAAGAAAGTTGCTGAATGGTTAGATAAGCACAATGTAAATTATTGGTTGCTATACCCACTAGCAATGATAGAATTGGGGGTTATGAATAATGATCCAGAGACAACTGAAAATTTGTTGAAAAGATGTGTTACCTCTTTCGTATATGCAAAAGCAATTAATAACGGAAGAAAACTATATTTAAAGAAGTTCAATATACCAGGTCTTAAAAGGTATATGAAGGAATACGAAAATGTATTACTTCCAATATTTCAGAACTATAGATTTTCTAGGGAAATAAATGATATTAATCCGGTATCCAAAGCTAAGTTGACACAAATTGATGTGCATAGGTATCAGGTGACAACATCGCTGGTTACTGATAAATATCAAGAAGAAAATTTTTATTTTTATGGAGTGGACGATCCAAAAAGCAGCGAGATTGAAAGGAAGCAAGCATTAGATCTACATTTAAAATTTTGGAATAAAATAATTTTAGAACAGAAGATAATTAGTAAGTTGGAAAAAAATATAGATGATGATTTATATCAAGGATGCATTAAGATTGTTGAAAAGGATATAGATAAATGGGCATCAAATGTGAGAAGTGCAGTCTTTGACAATCCTAGGCAGATTATCCACGTTATTGCTTTTTTTTACTATCAATCACTGCTTAGGTCGATAAGCATCCGAATTGGTACATTGTATGGAGAAGAATATATAGATAATGCGCCGGATATTATTATGGTATTTGATAAAATGCAGTGTATACGTGACATTACATCAAGCAGTAACTTAAATATAAAAAAGGTCGAGCGTATAGTCGAGTATTTTATCAATAGAGGAAATACAAATATATTAGAATTTCCACTGTTTGAAATAGAAGACAAATTGGTTACTATTCCTTCATTATTCCTTGTGAATGATTGGCAATTTACAATAGTAAACGGACATTATGCGAAAAATATACCAATAAAAAATAGAGAAAAGACCTTGTCAATTGTTACAGAAGGCCGAATAGAAAAAACATTACAAGATGTGTCTAATATTGCAACTGTAAAAACTAAACCATATTCCTATAAAGATGCTAATGGTGAGCTTCAATGTAGTGATATTGACTTTGCTATTTATGATAAAATACGAAACATTATTCTAGTTATTGAGGCAAAATGGATAGATAAGCATTACAGTGATGAAATAGATAAGCGATATGGAATGATATTCAAAACATTGAATGGTATCTTTACAAAACAGATAAAAAAACATAGAGAATTTTTAAGCCAAAGAGAAAACATTGATTTTATATTTGAAGATGATGAAAGATATATTCGAAGTGAAATGGAACCTCAAATATACTATTTGGCCGTGGATAAGAGAAATCAAATGCATATTGATGAGATGCACATGATTTCAGAGTACATGATGATTTACTTTTTGAAAAAGTATTCGAAAAATCATGAGTTAAATTTACTTGATTTATGGAAGGAAATCAGTAGCCTAAAAACTAAGTTTGAATACATAATAACATCTTCTGATTTTTATGAAATAAAAGTGGGAGAAGATATAGTTTTGGTTGGAAAAGATGATTTATTTTGGGAATAGTTAATAGCTTTATATAGAGAAATGTTAAATAATTTTATGTTAGTTTTCTTGTTGAAAAGAACGCCGTGTGGTAACATTATAATAGAAGAAAATAACGTTAAGAAATAAGGAGGTGTCTATGGGACGAAAAAGAATATTAATAATTACGAGTTCCATAGATGAAACTGCTTCATATATTGTTAGTAGATATTCAAATGTTGCAGATTTTTTTCGAGTGGATGTTGACAATTTTGGAAAGTATAGGTTCCATGTTGATAATAAAGGATGGAGTATTTCTAACGACTATTCTATAGTGGCTTCTACTGATGTTTATTCTATTTATTATAGAAAGCCTATGTTACCGGATTTGAGCTCATATAATTCTCAATATCATTTGATGATTCAGAGAGACATTATTTCAGTAATCAATGGAATTGTTGACGCCTTTCCGGGAAAAGTCCTCACTAAGCCGTCGATTCTTCGTAAAACCGAGAATAAAGTTTATCAGTTGATATATGCAGGGAAAAACGGATGGAATATTCCTCAGTCATATATCGGAAATAATAACAATGACTGTAGTAAGTATGAGGAAGGCGTGTCTATAATAAAACCATTAACGACAGGTAAGACACACGGAAGGAACGGTTGGGAATTATATCAGACCAATATGTTTAGAGGCATTGATGAAGATATTAGTCTTACACCGGTATATTTGCAGAATTACATTTCAAAGCAATTTGAAGTGCGTATTACTATTGTAGGAGGACAGGTCTATCCTGTGCGAATTGACACTCAAAATCAAGTTGATTGGAGAGCAGACTACCATAATCATAGATATACTATAATTACATGTCCGAGAGATGTCCTTATGAGATGTTATCAGATGATGGAAGATTTTTCCTTGACTTTTGGAGCGTTTGATTTTATTGTAACACCGGAGGGGCAGTGGATATTTCTTGAGGTTAATCCAAATGGACAATGGCTTTGGCTAGAGCAGAGTCTTGGACTTGACATCTCAAAGAAGATAGTCGAATATCTTATCTGCTGAGCGATGGAAGGAGAGCTATATGTGGTTTGTAGATGTATTATTAAATATTTGGGCGTACCTTCCTGTTTTTGCATTGACAGATGATGTAGGATTTTTAACTTCTAGACATGGTTCGGAGCAATCACACAGATATTATTTTAGCCTGATAAGTATTCTTTTTGGTGAAAAAAAGATTCAGCTGATATCATTTCCGATTAAACAACCAGGAGAGAAAATTATTCTATTTCGGATAAAAAGGCTTTCAGAGATGGATAATTTTACGCTTTCAGATGAAAAAGCGGAACAACTGGAGACAGATTATAAAAGTCATTTTAGCTTGTTAGATGACACAGATCAAAATATTGAAAAAGAAGCGTTACTCCGACATTTATCTGAGCAGAAGTCGAGGATAGAAATCAGTTACAATAAAATTAACGCTTTTACAACAATAATTGTTGCCGTAATACCTATTGCAATTGCATTTATTGATTGGAATACAATCAAATCACTGAATGTAATAGGAATGGTTGTTTTCGTACTATTGATATATGCAAATGTAAATTTGTGTGCTTGGATTTTTCAGGCAATTAATGTTAGAGGCTTCATGGCGAGTAGCTTTGGAGATTTAAAGAAAAGTGAGGATAAAACGAAAGAGCAAAATTGGCAAATTTATTATGACTGGCAGCAAACAAAACGAAAGGCGGATATGTATGTGTCTTTCGTTAAATATACAAAAGTTTGGATAATATCTGCAATCATTCTAACGGTAGTCTTCTCTATTGGATTGCCATTTAATGAAAAAAATATTGTAGATACAGTTAACAATCATGTATATACACTTCAGACAGAATTAATTGAGAAGACATATGATGAGTCTGCTGTTGCTTGGAGCTTTGTGCTGGCTGAATTACAGACTGATAAATATGCAGAGATGATTATTTTGTATAATGAAGCTGACGTAAGTGATATCGCAGAAAAACTAGAACAATTCAGACAACAAAGGATTGTTTGGATGACTGATAATACATTGAAGAAAAATGAGATAAAGATAATTTTGGAGGAATGATATGGAAGGTATTTTGAGAAAACATGTATTAAGTGAATATGCATCTATAAGTAGGACCAAAATGATAACAAAAGCTACATTAGATACGGCTTCGATGGAAGTATCCGACCCAGATGAATTTATCTCTTCTGCTGTAGGACCTACGAGGTTGACAGAGAGCATGGAAGCATCTGATCCGGATGAATTTATAATGTCTGGTCCAACGCAAATTACAAAAACTATTGAGATATCTGATCCGGATGGTTTTGTGATGGCAGATCCGACATATCTTACTCATGCGGAAGAAAACTCTGATCCAGATGAATTTAGAATGTGGGGAACAACATTAGAAACAAGAGCTGTTGAAACATCTGATCCGGATGAGATGAAAATGGGACCGACAAAAAATACTTATACTATAGAGGCATCAGATGAAGATGAATTCTTATTGATGTAGGACGTAAGAAGGAAGATACGGAATAGTAAATATGCTGGATAGAAATAGTAAGTTGTTAAATATGTACCAGAAATGCGGAAAATAATAAAATAAAACCGGCTGCAGGAGCAGTCAGATATTATAATTACATATAGTTTTGCATAGCCGACAGGTTCAGTTTTTTGAGATTGAGTCTGCCGGCTTTTTTATTCTTCAAAATACTTCCCGACAAATTGTCGGGAGGTGGAAAGGAGCCAAGATGAGGCAATATTTACACCACCTGCTGGTACCGCCGTGAGGGAAATCGGCAGGCAGAAAGGAGGTCTTGCAAAATGGAAGAAGAGGTTACCCAGAGGACGATTGCTTTATCCATCAGAACAGCGAAACTAACTGGTAACGTGCTGCGTGCTGCGCTGCGGAAGTTTCTGGCGGCACAGCACCAGAAAGGGAAAAATCCTTATAAGCAGGGAAAGCAGACGGTTAAAGAGCTGATCGGCCAGAATGCCGGTGTTTCCAACATTGAAATCAATGATGGCAATATCAAGTCTTTTGAACGTGTGGCGAAAAAGTACGGGATTGATTATGCCTTAAAAAAGGATAAATCGGAAAATCCTCCGAAATATCTTGTGTTCTTCAAAGGACGGGATACGGATGTACTGAACCAGGCGTTCAAGGAGTATGTCGGAAAGCAGATGAAGCAGAAGGATAAGCCTTCCATTATGGAAAAACTTACCCATTTCAAAGAGGTTGTTGCAAAAGGCAAAAACCGGGAGCGAGCCAAAGAACACCAGAAGGACAGGGGGCAGAGCTTATGATGAATTTAATGCCGGATGCTCCCCGCAGCCAGAAAAAAGGTGGAAAAGGGCATCGAAGCCGTGCATCGCCGAAGCAGAAATCAAAACAATTCAGCTTTTCCATTCCGGCAGACAGCATTCTTGGAAAAATGATTGCGGATGTGCGGGCATTTGTTCAGGAAAAGATCAACGTTCTGCAGTCACTGGATAAGAAAAAATTGTTTCTGACAAACTTTCCTTATCTCATATTTGGCTATTTTACAGATAAGATTGTATGGCTCTACCGGGTCAGCGATGGCGCAACCGGGTGGGATAAGCTGATGGAAACTTTAAACTATTTTGAGCGTGCATTTGCAGATCCGTTTCCCAGCATATATTACATGGATCTGCTTTATGGATTTGCCGGTGGTGTGGCAATAAAACTAATCGTGTATTACAGGTCAAAGAACGCCAAGAAGTACCGGCAGGGTGTTGAGTATGGTTCTGCCAGATGGGGGACGGAAAAAGATATTCAGCCGTACAAAGATCCAATCTTTGAGAATAATATCATTCTTACAGCAACGGAATGGCTGATGATGTCCGGCAGGCCGAAGAACCCTAAATTTGCCAGAAATAAAAATATTCTGGTGATCGGCGGTTCCGGTTCGGGCAAGACTCGGTTTTTTGTAAAACCGAATCTGATGCAGATGCACAGCTCTTATGTGGTCACAGACCCGAAGGGGACTGTTTTAGTGGAGGTGGGAAAATTGCTTGCAAGAGGCACACCCATGATGGATGAGAATGGGAAATTGGTGCGTGATAAAAATGGAAAAGTGGTGTATGAGCCTTATAAAATTAAGGTCCTGAATACCATCAATTTCAAAAAATCCATGCATTATAATCCGTTTGTCTACATCCGCAGTGAAAAAGACATCCTGAAACTGGTGACAACCATCATTGCCAATACCAAAGGAGAAGGACAGCAGGCAGGGGAAGATTTTTGGGTAAAGGCTGAGAAGTTATACTACTGTGCGCTGATCGGCTATATCTGGTATGAAGGCCGTGAGGAAGAAAAGAATTTCAACACACTTCTTGCCATGATTAATGCATCAGAAGCCAGGGAAGATGATGAAAATTTCAAAAATCCGGTTGACCTTATGTTTGAGGAACTGGAGCAGAGAGACCCGGAACACTTTGCAGTGAGACAGTACAAAAAATACAAACTTGCTGCCGGAAAGACGGCAAAGTCTATCCTGATCAGCTGCGGAGCAAGGCTTGCCCCATTTGATATTAAGGAACTGCGGGAGCTTATGAGTTACGATGAATTGGAACTGGATATGCTGGGAGACAGGAAGACAGCATTGTTTGTCATCATTTCTGATACGGATGATACGTTCAATTTCGTGGTATCCATGATGTACACGCAGTTATTTAACCTGCTGTGTGACCGGGCAGATGATGTATATGACGGCAGGCTGCCGATCCATGTGCGCTGCCTGCTTGATGAGTTTGCGAATATTGGGCAGATACCAAAGTTTGAGAAGCTGATTGCTACTATCCGTAGCAGGGAAATATCAGCTTCTATTATTTTGCAGTCCAAGAGCCAGTTAAAGGCAATCTATAAGGATAACTCTGACACGATTGAAGGCAACTGTGATTCCACAATCTTTCTGGGAGGGAAGGAAAAAACCACCTTAAAAGAGATGGCGGAACTTCTGGGAAAGGAAACGATTGATCTTTATAATACCTCGGATACAAGGGGAAGCCAGCGTTCCTATGGTATGAATTACCAGAAAACAGGGAAGGAGCTGATGAGCCAGGATGAAATAGCAGTTATGGACGGCGGGAAATGTATCCTACAGCTTCGTGGTGTCAGGCCGTTCTTCTCGGATAAATATGACATCTGCAAGCATAAGAATTACAGGTATCTGTCGGACTATGACAAAAAGAACCGCTTTGATATTGAAAAATATCTTAGCACCAGTCTCGTGCTGAAACCGGATGATACGGTGGAAGTCTATGAGATGTAACCAGTAAATCGGCAGCTTCCCGACAAGTTGTCGCAAAGTGGAAGGAGGAAAGCAATGGCTGCCATTGGAAAAAGGCAGCCGGTACCCCATCGGCTAAAATGTAAGTACCGGCTGCGCAGTGTCGGATTTTCCAAAGGAAAAATCCTGCCTTTATGTTACCACACAGGGCGGGATTTTCACAGGGTTTTTCTCTTCCTTTTTTAAAGAAAGGACATACACATATGGGATTTTTTACTACGGCGATTACGACCTTAAAAACACTGGTTTGTGCCATCGGTGCCGGACTTGCGGCATGGGGTGTCATCAACCTGCTGGAAGGATATGGCAATGACAACCCCGGGGCCAAGTCGCAGGGGATAAAACAGCTCATGGCTGGCGGTGGCATTGTGCTGATTGGAATGAACCTGATCCCGCAGCTGGCAACGCTGTTCGGATAATTGGATGAACGGGATTATTGAGAAGATAACAGAGTTCATAAAGGAGCTTCTGACAGGATGGATCACATCCAACCTGGACACCATGTTCACGGATGTCAATACGAAGGTGGGAACCATTGCTGCGGAAGTTGGAAGGACGCCCCAAGACTGGAACAGTGGCATTTTTTCGATGATAAAGAGCTTGTCGGATAATGTCATTGTCCCTATTGCGGGGATGATTATCACGTTTGTGCTGTGCTATGAGCTGATTTCCATGATCATGGAGAAGAACAACATGCATGATACGGACACGTTCATGTTTTTTAAGTACATTTTCAAGATGTGGGTAGCGGTATATCTGGTGACCCATACCTTTGATATTGCGATGGCCATTTTCGATGTGGCAAACCATGTGGTGACGAGTGCCGGAGGCATAATAAACGGCAATGCTTCCATAGATGTGGCAGATGCGCTGCAGGCCATTTTGGAGAATGGCGTGGAGGATATGGGCATCGGGGAACTGTTAGGGCTTGGCGTGGAGACGATGATCGTGAGTCTTTGCATGAAGATCATATCCGTCCTGATTACCGTCATTTTATATGGGCGTATGATCGAGATCTACCTTTATGTATCTGTTTCACCTATCCCATTTGCTACCTTTACCAACCGGGAATGGGGAAGCATTGGGAACAATTATGTGAAAGCACTGATGGCGTTAGGGTTCCAGGGATTTTTCATGATGGTATGTGTGGCGATTTACGCTGTGCTGGTCAATTCCATCACAGTGGCAGACAACATCCACACGGCAATCTGGTCTGTGGCTGCCTATACCGTAATCCTGTGCTTCAGTTTATTTAAGACAGGCTCCCTGTCAAAGTCAATTTTTAATGCACATTAGGAGGGAAAGCTATGGCGTATGTACCTGTGCCAAAAGACTTGTCGAAAGTCAAGACAAAGGTGGCACTGAACCTGACTAAAAGACAGATCATCTGCTTCTCCCTTGCGGGAGTGTGCGGATTACCAGTTTACTTTTTTACAAAAACAGGTCTGGGAACAGATGTGGCGGCAACACTGATGGTCATTGTGATGCTGCCTTTTTTCTTTCTGGCGATGTATGAGAAAGATGGGTTCCCTGCCGAAAAGATACTATTCCACATCATCCGGCAGAAATTTCTACGTCCGGGTGTACGTGTTTATCAGTGTGAAAACATGTATGACCGGCTTGTGGAGCAGGTCAGAATAGAGAAAGAAGGTGCAAAACTTGAGAAAAAGGCAAAAGAAGCCAGGGAAGCGAGAAATCCGTTCCGTTTCCACCGGAAATCCTGCCGTAAAAAGTAGGTCACAGCCTGCAGGAAACGTTGGGCTTACAAAAGAGGAAAAGAAACGGCTGCGCCAGCTGCGGGAGAAAAAAGCAGAGCAGAAAAAGAAGAAGGTCCCTTTCACGGCGCAGGAGACACTCCCTTATAAAGAAATATACCGGGACGGTATATGCCAGACGGAGGACAGGTTCTTTTCTAAGACAATTCAGTTTTTTGATATTAACTATCAGCTTGCAAAGAATGATGACAAGACAACGATTTTTGAGAATTACTGTGAGTTCCTGAATTACTTTGACAGTTCTGTCCGTTTTCAGATCACGTTTTTAAACCAGCAGGTCAACTTTGATGAGTATTCCAAGACCATTGATATTCCACCAAAAGGGGATGCGTTTGATGACATCCGGAAGGAATATGCGGATATGCTGAAAATGCAGCTTGCAAAAGGAAATAATGGTCTGGTGAAGACAAAGTATATCACCTTTGGGATTAAAGCGGAGAGCCTGCGGGCAGCAAAATCCAGGCTGGAGCGTATTGAGACAGGGATTCTTAACAACTTTAAAGTACTGGGGGCTGCGGCAAGGCCATTGAATGGTCTGGAACGTCTTAAAATCCTCCATGACACTATGAATATGGATACCAAGGAATCGTTTAAATTCCATTACGGGATGGTGGCAAAGACAGGGCTTGGGACAAAGGACTTTATTGCCCCAACCGGTTTTGATTTCCGTAATGACAGCTATTTCCGTATGGGGCAGACATTCGGATGCGTGTCCTATCTGCAGATCACTTCACCGGAGCTGACGGATAAGATGCTGGCGGATTTCCTTGACATGGAGGAAAACCTGATTGTAAACATCCATGTGCAGCCCGTAGACCCGAAGGCAGCCATTAAGAGCCTGAAAAATATCCTTTCCAATATCCAGAAAATGAAGATAGAGGAGCAGAAAAAGGCAGTAAGAAGCGGATATGACATGGACATCATCCCTACGGACATTTCCACTTATGGGGAAGAAGCAGAGAATTTGCTGAATGAACTGCAGTCCAGAAATGAGAAGATGTTTAAAGTAACATTCCTTCTGATGAATACGGCGGACAGTAAAAGGAAGCTGGATAATATCGCTTACCAGACTGCCGGTATTGCACAGAAATATAACTGCAATATCCGCAGGCTCCAGTATCTGCAGGAACAGGGCATGGTGGCATCCCTTCCGCTGGGGATGAACCAGACAGGTGTCCACAGGCTTCTGACTACTACATCCACAGCGATTTTTGTGCCGTTTACCACGCAGGAACTGTTTATGGATGGGGAGGCACTTTATTACGGTCTGAATGCGTTATCCAACAACATGATCATGGTTGACCGTAAGAAACTGAAAAACCCCAATGGCCTGATTTTAGGTACGCCGGGTTCCGGAAAGTCTTTTGCGGCGAAGAGGGAAATCCTGAATGTATTCCTGATCACGGATGATGATATTATCGTGTGCGACCCGGAAGGGGAGTATTTCCCATTGGTAAATGCTTTAAACGGGCAGGTGGTAAAGATTAGTGCAAAAAGTACCGATTATATCAATCCCATGGATGTAAACCTGGATGTGATCTACCATCCGGAGAAGTACCGGATTAACGGGGATACGGAGGATGTGGACACCATTATTGCGGACAAATCCGAGTTTATTGCCTCGTTCTGTGAACTTATTATGAAAAAGCCGCAGGGTGCGGAGCTGGACGGCGATGAAGTGTCCATTATCGACCACTGTATTAAGGATATTTATGAGGAATTTCTTTATAATGATCCGGTACCGGAAAAAATGCCGGTGTTAGAGGACTTCCTGAATCGGCTGAATGATTATGCCGACCAGAATGATGCGGCAAGGAGGATTGCAAACTGCCTGTAGCTTTATGTTACAGGTTCACAGAATGTGTTCAACCACAGGACAAATGTGGATATGAATAACCGGGTGGTGTGTTTTGACATTAAGGATTTGGGAACCACGCTTCGGAAAGCAGGGATGCTGATTGTCCAGAATATGGTATGGACAAGGGTGTCCACCAACAGGGCACTAAAAAAAGCAACCAGGTACTATGTGGATGAGTTCCACCTTCTTCTGAAGCAGCCGCAGACAGCCAACTATTCGGTGGAAATCTGGAAGCGTTTCCGTAAATGGGGCGGCATTCCCACTGGACTGACACAGAATGTAAGCGATTTTCTTGGTTCCCTGGCGGTGGAAAACATCGTAGGCAACAGTGATTTTATATATATGCTGAACCAGCATAGTGGTGACCAGAAAATACTTGCGGAAAAACTGAATATCTCGCAGCATCAGCTCTCTTTCGTCAATAACAGTAATGCCGGGGAAGGGCTGATTTTTTATGGGAATGTGATCATTCCATTCTCTGATAAGTATCCGACAGATACAAAAACCTATGCCATCATGAGTACAAAACCGGAAGAAATGCAGACGGAAGGGTAATCCCTCTTTTGCAGAAAAGAGGTGAGGCATTTTGCAGGAGCAGAAGTTTAAGGCAAAAGAGAAGAAAGTAAACCGTATGACCAGGAGTGGTCTGGTAGAAGAAAATCTTGCTACAAAGGGGAGCCGAAAGCTGACAGATAAGCAGGAAGAATTATCTTTTAAGAAGTCAGATGCAGAGCAGTCTTTTGCGGCAGACCGGGAAGAAAGGAGGAAACCACAGAAAAAAGAGCATACGAAAGGACCGCCGGAAAACAAGGCCAGAAGCCGACTGCCAAAAGAAAAGGAAGAAAACGATTCTGTCAGAGCGGAGGAAAATGCAGAAGAACCACAGGAGAGCAGTTATCCGGATGACAGAAGGAAAGAACCCCGTGAATCAGCGGCGGCAGTCCGGGAACGGAAGGCAAGGAACCGGAGGCGTTACCATAACCAGAAACAGGTGAAAGCCTCAAGGCTTCAGTTTGACAAGATGGAAGCGGATGGGAGCCTAAATCAGAAACAAAAAGATGAAAAGATACCGGGAACGGAACCTGAAACGGAGAAAAGCCGGAAGCTCATCCGGGCAGAAGAAAAGTCAAAAAAGGCTGGCCAGAAGCTGGAACATGCCAAAAAGCATCAGACACAGAAGAAATCTATGAAACTGCAACGTGTTAGGGAGGATGCGCCGGAAGAAAGCAAATACTGTCTGTATTTTGAAGAAACACCAAAAGCAGCGAAAACAGTTCCGGCAGTAAAGAAAGCCGGGGTACGGCTGAAAGATGATGTTGGGAATCTGGCACACAATAAAATCCGGCAGGAGGAACAGGATAATTCTGCTGTACAAGCCACCCATAAAGGGGAGCAGGCAGGGGAGGCACTGCTTCGGCAGCACAGCAACCGGAATTACCGGAAGCAGAGAAAACAGCAGAGCAGCCTGAACCGTCTGGAGCGGAAAACATATCTGGCAAATACAAATTATCAGTACCGGAAATGGCTGGAAGAACATCCGGAGGAACAGAAAAAGCTGTTCCGGAAGATGCTGCAGAAACAGCGGATAAAGCGGGAGTATAAAATCGCATACAGGGCAGGGAAGATCCAGAAAGAAACACAGCGGACGACTTTGAAGATGGCGGATATATCCACAAAAGTAGCCCGGAAAGTACAGGAAATGCTTGTACGCAACAGTACAGTGATCATTTCCGGATTATTGCTTCTGATCTTACTGCTCATTATTACGACGGGTATTTCATCCTGCTCCATGATGCTGACGAACAATGTTTCTACGGTGATAGCGACCAGTTACATAGCAGACCCGGAGGAGATCGAACAGGCAGAGCTTTACTACACAAAGATGGAAGCCGAGCTGCAGAAACAGATCAATCAGATGGAAGCGCAGTATCCGGGAAAAGATGAATACCGGTTCAATATTGGAGCCATTGGGCATGATCCCCATACACTGATCAGTTATCTGACTACAAAATACGGGGATTTTACTTTTTCACAGGTAAAAAGGGAACTGGAGTCTCTGTTTTCCGAACAATACGGAATCCGTGTAGAAGAGACTACGGAAACAAGGGAGGAAACAAGAACCATACGGGTGGGTGAGTCTCTGGGAAATGTGGTCACAAGCGGTTACTGCAACTGCCCGATCTGCTGTGGGGTATGGAGCGGCGGACCGACAGCCAGCGGTGCCATGCCGCAGGCAAACCATACCATTGCTGTTGATGCAGCCAACCCGTTCCTTCCGATGGGGACAAAGGTTGTGATGAACGGTGTGGAATATACGGTAGAGGACACCGGGAACTTTGCCAGGTATGGAGTCCAGTTTGATGTGTATTATGACAATCACGCAGCAGCGTCTGCTCATGGGCATCAGACCTGGGAATGCTTTTTGGCAGAGGGAAATGCCAATTCTGTAGAGGTGACCAGAACAGTGACCGCAGATGTGCTGAATGTTTCTTTGACAGCCAAGCCGCTCTGGAGTGTTGTCCAGCCACGCATGGATGAAGAACAGAAAGAAATCTATGAGGTAGTGTATTCCTGCCGGGGAAACCTGCAGGATTATGATACGCCCATTGAGCTGAACTGGTATTCCTATGTCAGCAGTTATTATGGATATTCCATCAATAACTCCACAGGGCGGATGGAACTGCACCGGGGTGTGAACATCAATGTCCGGGAAGGGACAGAAGTACAGTCCGTGATGGATGGCACAGTGATCCGGACAGGGGATGACAGCACCTTTGGAAATTATGTGGTGACACAGGATGAAAAAGGAGTGCAGGTAAAATATGCCTATCTGCAGAATGTGTCTGTATCCCGGGGAGAAGCCGTTACAAAAGATACAGTGATCGGTGCCACGGGAAGTACAGGAAGTGCCACCGGAAGCCAGCTTTATCTGGAGCTCGTAAAAGACGGGACTTATTATAACCCGGTCTTTTATATCGGAACCGGTGAAGGCGGCTTATATGGAGGCGGCGCTGCTTATGACGATGAGGCAGTACTCAGGCTGTTTGCAGAGGCAGAACGTTATCTGGGTATGCCTTATGTATGGGGCGGCTCCAGTCCTGCAACGTCCTTTGACTGTTCCGGGTTTGTAAGCTATGTGTTTACCAATTCCGGAGTCTGCAACATGGGAAGGCTGACGGCACAGGGAATTTACAACATCTGTACGCCGATAGCACCGGAAGAGGCCAGGGCAGGGGACATTATTTTCTTTACCGGAACGTACAATGCCGGGGAACCGGTGACCCATGTGGGGATTTATGCCGGTAACGGCCAGATGATCCACTGTGGTGACCCGATCCAGTACACATCCATCAATACGGCTTACTGGCAGTCCCATTTTTACGGGTTCGGAAGACCAAATTAGGAGGGAAACCATTGAATATTGAGCGAATCAAGTCAGAACTTTCCAAAACCTATGCCAGGATCGAACAGCTCCAGAAACGGGCAAGGGATTTGGAAGAGCAGAAAAAACAGGCGGAGGATATGGAATACCTGAAGATCATCCGGAAACATGGTATTTCAGCCGAGGAACTTCAGCTGATGATTGACATCAGCAATGAAGAACAGAAACAGATTTTAGAAAACAGAGAAAAGGAGCAGACAGGCAATGAAGAAAATCCATAAAAAAGCGGCTGCGCTGTTGTTTGCAGTTACAGTGGCCGGTGTCCCTTTGGGGACGGCATTTTTGGGTTCTACAGTGGGAGCAAATGTGTTTGCACAGGCCACGGAAATGGCTGCTGGGGAAACTGCAGGGCAGGAACATACTGAAATTTTTCCGGAAGAAGGACAAGGAGAGGAACAAACGCCAGTTGCCCAGCCAGAAGAAGAGCAAGCAGGAGAACAGACTGCAGTTACCCAGTCAGAAGATCTGCCAGATGAACAGACGGCAGAGGAAGTGCAGGAAACGCAGGTGCAGGCAGATACCGCCGCAGAAGATACTGCAGCAGAAAGTGAGAATGCCGTACCAGATACGGAAACACAGGAAACCGCAGTACAGCCAGATGTGGTGATCACCATTACAGAACCGGACGGGTGGCAGAAAGAGTAGGCGAAAGCCATGATTCAGGTGGAGGATGCGGCAGGGAGCGGCAATTTTTCTGTTGCGAAAGTGGAAGCCAGGATTTCCGAAAATGGAAGCTGGCTGGATGTGACACGGGAACGGGAAGTGACGGTGACCGGAAACTGCAGTGTGTATGTGCGGGTCACGGACCAGAATGGACAGACCTATACACAGAGCAGATACATAGAATGTTTTGACCAGACTAAACCGACACTGAGTGCTGCAGCGAAAAATGGGGTGCTGATCATCCGGGGAACCGATGAAGGCTCCGGTGTGGCAGCAATTTATGTGAATGGAAACGAATTTACGGAATTGACGGATAATACTTTAAAGGTAAGGCTGCAGAGGGCAGATACTTCTTATCAGTATTTTACCCTGCAGGTCCGGGATAATGCGGGCAATCTGTCAGAGACTTATCAGGTAGCCAATCCATATTATGAAAATCCGGATGCTGTATCTAACCCATCGGACGGGACTGGTACAGAAGAAAATAACAACTCTCTTCCGGTGGATGCCAGCCCGACAGCCCCGACCAGTGCCACAGCAACGGTGACGGATTACCAGTCAACGGTAAGCGATACTTCCTCTGGTGAAACAGAGACAACAGAGACACCGGATACGGAGATTGCCATTTCAGATACAGATACCGGAAGGATACAGGGCGATATTGTTTCTTTTACTGTAAAAGGTGGGAAAGAGTTTTATACCATACGGACAAAGAGCGGAAAGATTTTTTATCTGATCGTTGATATGGATAAAACGGATGATAACGTGTACCTTCTGACAGAAGTAGGCGAAAATGACCTGTTAAACTTTACGGATTCGGATACCGTAACGCTTCCGCAGAACCAGGCGGTTATGGAGTCTTCCCTTCCTCTGGAAATCGTGGAGCAGGAACCGGAAACAGAACCGGAAGAAAAAGAGCCGGAAGAAGAGGCTAAACCCGCAGAAAGGACAGGAAATAATTCAGGAACCATCCTTTTGATGGTGCTTGCCCTTGTGGGTGTCGGCGGAGGTTATTATTTCCTGAAATTCGTCAGAGGAAAGAAAGAATCTTTTGAATATGATGACGAAGATGAGGATGAGGAAGAAACCGCCTATGAAGAAGAGGATACCGAAACAGAGCCGGAGGAAGATACCGGTGAAGAAGAACCGGAAAAGGAGGACTCTTTGGAGGATGAGGACTATATGTAAACAGGAAAGAAAGCGGTGTTTTGGCACCGCTTCTTATCATAAAAAATATTTTCCTTTCATGAAAGAGAAATGAGGTGAAACATGCAGTTAGTAATTACGGAAAAACCCAGCGTGGCAAAGAGCATCGCCCAGGTGCTTCATGCTACGGAAGCAAAAAACGGGTATCTGCAGGGGGATGGTTATCTGGTGTCGTGGTGTGTAGGGCATCTGGTGGAACTGGCCAGTGCGGATTCCTACCGGGAAGAATGGAAGAAATGGTCTTATGAACAGCTTCCCATCATTCCGGATGTGTGGCAGTACAAGGTAAAGGAAAGTACCAGAAAACAGTATGAGGTACTGAAAACATTGCTCCATGACCCAAAGGTGTCAGAAGTAGTCTGTGCGACAGATGCAGGACGGGAAGGAGAACTGATTTTCCGGCTGGTCTATGAGCAGGCAGGCTGTACAAAACCATTTAAGCGCCTGTGGATTTCTTCTATGGAGGAGCGGGCCATTGTGGACGGGTTTGCCAATCTTCGGGATGGACGGGAGTATGACAATCTTTACCTGTCTGCCTTATGCCGAAGTGAAGCGGACTGGCTGGTCGGCATTAACGCCACAAGATTGTTTACCGTATTATACCGTCACAGGCTGACGGTGGGAAGAGTACAGACACCGACACTGGCCATGATGGTGGAACGGGAACAGAGCATATCAGATTTTAAGAAGGAGCGTTATTTTATGGTGCATCTCCTGTGCGGCGGGCTGGATGCTGTGACAGGAAGGATTGATGAACAGGATAAGGCGGGAGAGATCATGGGAGCTTGCCAAAAAGGGCAGGCTCTTGTTGTGTCTGTCAAACAGGAAGAAAAGTCTGTGTATCCGCCGAAGCTGTATGACCTGACAACCCTCCAAAGAGATGCAAACCGTCTGTTTGGCTTCACTGCCCAGCAGACTCTGGATTACACCCAGAGCCTTTATGAACAGAAACTGGTAACATACCCGAGGACAGACAGCCAGTTTTTGACGGATGATATGGAGAGGAATGCGTTGGAGGCAGCGGCGGTGGTACAGATAGTTTTCCCATTTATGCAGAACAGCCTTCCGGTTCCGGATGTGAGGAGGGTAATGGACAGCAAGAAAGTGTCCGACCACCATGCCATAATTCCTACCGTGGAGATCAGAAAGACAGACCTGGGGAAAGTGCCGGGAGGGGAGCGGCAGATTTTATCCCTGATTGCCATGCGCCTCCTCTGCGCCACAGGAGAGGTGCATAAAATTGAGAGCGTTAAGGCTGAACTGGAATGTAATGGTATCCTTTTTACAGCTTCCGGAAACACCATCCTGCAGAATGGATGGAAAACTACGGAAGAACAGTTCCTGAAAGAGTATAAAACGGGAAAGAAAAACGAAAAAGAAGAAGTTCCATTGCCGGGATTGGCAGAGGGAATGACATTTCATGATGTGGATACAAAGGTCAGTGAGCATTACACTTCACCGCCGAAACATTTTACAGAGGATACGCTTCTGTCTGCAATGGAACATGCCGGAAGCGAAGAAATGGGTGAAGAAGTGGAAAGAAAGGGGATTGGAACTCCGGCCACCAGAGCTGCGATCATTGAAAAGCTGGTTGAGAAAGGATTTATTGAGAGGAAAAATAAGCAGATGCTTCCCACAGAGGATGGTGTAAAACTGATCACGGTGCTGCCGGAGGTAGTGAAATCGCCAAAACTGACGGCAGAATGGGAAAATGACCTGACGTTGATCGCCAGGGGAGAAAAGTCCTCCGAAGTATTTATGGAAGGGATTGAGGCGATGGTGTCCGCTCTGGTGCATACCTACCATGAAGTAGATGAATCAAAGCAGGGGATGTTTGCCAGTGACCGTGAGGCGGTGGGCAGGTGCCCGAAATGTGGCGGCAATGTTTATGAAGGCAGGACGAACTTTTACTGTGAAAACAGGGACTGTGATTTTGCCTTATTTAAAAATAACCGGTATTTTGCTTCCATGCGTAAGGAGTTAACTAGGCCTGTTGTCCAGGCGCTTTTAAAGAATGGGAAAGCAGAGGTATCCGGACTGTATTCCAAGAAAAAAGACAGTACCTTTGCGGCTACCATCCACATGGATACTTCTGGAAAATATCCGCAGTTTTCCATGACATTTGATGGGGAGAAAGGCAGCAAAGGGAAGAAAGCAAACCATAAATAAAGAAAGAGGTAGCGAACATGAATAGAAAAAGAACATTGAGGCAGTTCCTTTCAGGAATGATGGCAATCCTTACGGTATTTACCACAATTTTCTCTTCTTTACCAGCATATGCGTCGGAAGAAGAAAAGAAAGTGAAGGAGTATCCCCTTTACGAAGAGGTAAAAGAGTTTCTGGATGTGGATGAAGTGGTAACGGCAAAAGACCTGGAAGTGGATACAGGCTCTGTTTTTGACATTACCAAAGACATGACCGGGATAGAAATTCCGGATAAAGAGAAAGTAAAAGTAACCTTCCATGAAGCAAAGAATGAGGCGGACGAGGACTTCTCTATCAACCATGCCGATACCTATAAAGCGGTGTATTATGTAGAACCGGTAAGCGGCCATCCGGTATATCAGATTTCCCGTAAGATCATCGTCAGGGAAGCGGCAGCTTCCGGAACCGTACAGCAGGAAATGACGGTAACTGATGCCGGTACGGAAACGTCTATGGAAGAATCCGGGGATGAGGAAGGAGAGCCGGACTCGCAGGAACCTGTGACAGAACTTCCCATTCCGGAGACAGAAACAGAACCTGTGACAGATGGTACAGAAACCACAGAAGAGGAAACAACAGGTGATCCGGAACTTCCTTCCAATGAAACGGAGATGCCACAGGAACCGGCAGTGGAAGAAACTGAGGTTATTGTTCTTCCTGAGGAAGAGCAGTCAGAAGTGACAGTTGATATAGAAGATGGAACAGAGCTGGATACAGACGAACCAGAATCAGAGACAGAAACGGAAACAGAGTCTGAAACCTCCGGTGACGGTGATTACCAGGTCCGTGTTACAAAAGGGGAAGAACTGGATATTGTTCTGAACCATGAGGATGGGAGTTATGATGCCGGTGAAACGGTGGAATTTTCCACCAACCTGCCGGAAGGATGCCTGACAGCAGTAGCGGCTTTAAAAGAGGAAGCAAACGCACAGGGCAATACGGCGGATCTTCTGTATTCCGAAGTAACTTACCATGCCCAGACAGATACATTCAGTTTTGAAATGCCTGCAGAGGATATCGCACTGGAGGTTGCCGTTGATCAGGCGCAGGGTGGTATTATGCTTTTAGCAGCCGGAGATGAAGGCTTATGGGATGACGCCACGGAGATTGAAGCAAATACCTATTATTACTATTCTGACGGACAGCTTCATCCCTTCAATTCCGTTATGGGAAGCGGAGGCAATGATTCCTATAAGTATATCCGTTATAAAGTAGGCGGCAAGACTTATACGGTCAATGCATATTGTATGCAGCATTCCATGTCTTCCCCACCCAGCGGCACTACTTATAAGAATATGATCGAGCTGGATGAGGGCGGCGATGATAAGTATCTCCGTAAAGCTTTTTTCTATGGTTATGGCGGTCCCGGATGGGGCGGCACGTTCAACGGTTATAACATCAAACAGATCATGGAAAAGGCAGGGTGTACATCTGAGACAAGGGCGATGCAGCATTATCTGGTGGATTATCTTTATGATGGCGAGTCCGGTTTTGGCGGGGCTTTGTCGGATACTGCCAAAAATATGCTGCGGGAGATCAAAGCAGCACTGGCAAAAATGCCCGACCCGACAGCCATGGAGCTGCTTCCGGGCCTTTCCGTTACGGCAAATGGAACAGAAACAGAGACCTTTACATGGAAAGCAAATGAAGCTTTTACGATCACCATCCATCTGGAGGATGGGGTAAGCCTTGTAAATGAAACAACCGGAAAAACAGGGACTGGAAATGTGACAGTAAAAGGCGGGGAGAAATTCCATCTGGTTGCAACAACCAATGACATCAGCAAACTGAAAGGGAACTATGCGGTCACTTCCAAATATCCGCTGGATTTCCATGCCATGCTTCTGAAACTGCAGAACTCGCAGGACATTGGCTTTGGATATTATACGGATTCATCGGATATTTCCCTTACGGTGGACTGGCCGGAGCAGGCACAGATTGACATTGTGAAGCAGGATGGCACTTCCGGGGCAAAGCTGGCAGGTGCTGTATTTGGCATTTACAGTGATGCGGCCTGCACAAACCTGATTGCCAAAATGCCTGCAACGGATAATAACGGTGCATCCAGCGTGACACTGACCAAGACACAGGATACCGTATACCTGAAAGAGATCACTGCACCTGCGGGATATGTGGTAAGTGCAAAGGCAGAGAACATCAATCTGGTGGTAGGGAAGACAGTGACCAAAACCATTCCTAATCAGGAACAGACGGGAAGCCTGACGGTATATAAAGAAGGGGAAGTTCTGGCCGGGGCTTCCGTTACAGAGTCCGGGACTTCCTTCCAGTATGAAAAACGAAAATTGAAAGGTGCTGTATATAAAGTTACTGCCGCAGAGGATATTACCAATGCCGCCGGGTCGGTGGTCTATAAAAAAGGAATGGCAGTGACGGAGAACCTGACAACCGGGGAGGGAGGAAGTGCAGTGCTTAACAACCTGCCTCTTGGCTCTTATGTGGTAACAGAGGTAAAAGCCCCGGGCAACTATATCAATAACGGGGAGAGCAAAATAGTCACATTAAGCTATGCAGGCCAGAATGAAAGTGTGGTATTTGCAAATGTAACCTTTTCCAATGACCGCCAGAAAGCGGAAGTTACGGTTGTGAAAAAAGACAGGGAAACAGAAAATCCCCTTGCTGGCGGCAGGTATGGTCTGTTTGCAGGAAATGATATCCTGAACGCAGACGGGATTGTGGTTGTAAAGAAGGATACCCTGGTCGAGCAGGCAGTTACAGGGGCAGACGGTTCGGCAGTGTATCAGGCAGACCTTCCTCTTGGAAACAGTTATTATCTGAAAGAACTGCAGGCCCCGGATAATTATTTCCGCAACAGTGAGGATGTCTATACGTTTACTTTTGCTTATACCCATGACAAAGAACCAGTGCAGAAGTTTTCCCATACCTTTACCAATGAGCGGGTGGATGCCGTGATCAGGCTGGTAAAGAAAGATGCGGAGACCGGCACTCCCCAGGGGGATGCTACTCTTGAACATGCCGTATATGGTTTGTTTGCCCGGGAAGATATTGTACATCCGGACGGCAGGACAGGGGTAATCTATCCTGCAGGGACACAGATTGCAACACTGACTACGGATGTGGAAGGCAAAGCATCGGTAACGGGCTTATATCTTGGAAAGTATTATGTGAAAGAAATCACCCCGTCAAATGGCTATCTGCTGGATGAAAAGGAGTATGACCTTTCCTGCAATTTTGAAGGTGACCTTGTAAAAACAGTAGAACAGGCCTGTACTTCTCCGGAGCAGGTGATCAAGCAGCCGTTCCAGATCATCAAAGCTGCCCAGAATGGAAAGACAGTTGCAGACCTGCTAAAAGGTGCCGGTTTCTCTGCCTATCTGGTGAGCAGCCTGAAAACAAAAGAGGATGGAAACTATGATTTCTCCTCTGCAAAGCCGGTTGTGATCGGGGAAAATGGGGCAACGGAGATCTTTACCGATGAAAAGGGATATGCCTGTTCCATTGCGCTTCCTTTTGGAACCTATCTTGTACGGGAGACAACTACGCCCCACAACTATGAGCCGGTGGATGATTTTATCGTAAGGATTACGGAAAACCATCCGAACACACCGCAGACCTGGAGGGTGCTTCTGGATGATGAATTTGAAGCAAAACTGAAGATCATCAAACTGGATGACGAGACAAAGAAAACAGTCCTGATTCCGGGTACGGAATTTAAGATTTATGACCTTGACCATGAAAAATATGTGGAACAGGTTACCACATATCCTACTACAGTTACCCATAAATCTTATTTCACGGATGCGGACGGATACCTGATCCTGCCACAGAGCCTGCCCATCGGCCATTACCGGGTCGAGGAAGTGACGGCTCCGGAAGGATATACCATCAACCAGAATTATGTGGAAGTTACAGTGGATTCCAATACCGCATATTATCAGGATGATGTCAGCAAAGATATTATTATTGAAGCTGTGTATGAGAACCATCCGGTAAAAGGCGAGCTGACAGTAGTGAAAAAGGGCGAAGTGCTGGACGGATATAAAAAGGATTTTACATACAAAGTCCAGAACCTTGCCGGTGCCGTATTTGCGGTCTATGCAGCCGAAGATATTTATACGGCTGATTTCCAGAAGGATTCCAATGGAAACCGTATCCTGGAGTATGCAAAAGATGAACTGGTGGCAGAATTGACTACTGGCAAGGATGGCACAGCCACTTTAAAAAATCTTCCACTTGGGACATACAAAGTAGTGGAAAAGACAGCCCCGGAAGGTTTTGTGCAGAACAGCGAAGCGCAGAATGTGCAGTTTGTTTATGCAGGGCAGGATACCCCGGTGGTTTCTGAAAGCGTGGAATTTTCCAATGAACGCCAGAAGGTGGAAATTTCTGCTGTGAAAAAG
The DNA here is from genome assembly GCA_022764165.1 of Eubacterium sp. Classification (GTDB taxonomy): domain Bacteria; phylum Bacillota; class Clostridia; order Lachnospirales; family Lachnospiraceae; genus Oliverpabstia. Next base: position 26,477 of record JALERM010000060.1, read on the forward strand.
GATACGGAAAATGAAAAACTGCTGGCGGGAGCGGAATTTGCCCTATATGCAAAAGAGGATATCAAAGCTGGCGATGCAGTCATTGTTAAGGCAGATACGCTTCTTGCATCTGCCGTTACGGAGGAGAATGGAAAAGCAGTTTTTGGGCAGGACCTGCCGTTTGGAACATATTATGTGAAAGAGACAAAGGCACCGGCAGGTTTTGTTTCTAATGGGGAGACTATTGAAGCAACTGCTTCTTATCAGGGACAGGAAGTAGAAGTTGTCCGTTTGGAAGAAGTCTTTAAGAACCAGCCGACCATTACAGAATTTACAAAATCTGACCTGACAACCAGTGTAGAGCTGGATGGGGCAACACTGACAGTATTGGATCAGGACAAGAATACAGTGGATACATGGACTTCCGTAAAAGGAGAGCCGCATGTGATCAAACGGCTGCATGTGGGCGAGACATACATTTTCCGGGAAGAGTTTGCGCCTTATGGTTACCTGAAAGCGGAAGAAGTGGAATTTACTGTTGCAGATACCGCAGAAGTGCAGAAGGTGGAAATGAAAGACGATGTTCCGACAGGCCGTATCATCATCAACAAAAAAGGTGAATTTATCGGTGAGATCACATGGAATGATATGATGGCCGGAGCAATGGAATCTGCTTTTGGCTATGTGACAGGTTCCCTGAAGAATGTTACTTTTGAGGTATATGCGCTGGAGGACATCAAAGCTGCAGATGGTGAGAGTGAGGATTACTACAAAAAAGATGACCTTGTAGCAACCATCACTACGGATGCGCTTGGTTATGCGAGGGCGGATGACCTGCCTCTTGGAAAATACTATGTGGTGGAAAAAGAAACTGCAGAAGGTTTTGTGCTGGACGGGGAAGCAAGGGAGATCGACCTTACCTACCGTGACCAGGATACCCCTGTGGTCACTTACGATGAGGAATGGCAGAACAGTCGCCAGAAGGCAAAAGTAACTGTTATAAAGAAAGAAAAAGGTCTGGAACGTGTCCTGGAGGGTGGTGTGTTTGCCCTCTATACAAGAGAGGATATTAAAAATGCGGATGGAAAAGTGCTTCTGAAAGCAGATACCATCATTGAGCAGAAAGCGACGGATAAAGAGGGAAAAATCCTCTTTTCAGCAGATCTCCCCGTGGGCGGCAGATACTATGTAAAAGAGGTTCAGGCACCTGCAGGTTTTGTGACTACAGGTGAGGTGCAGGAATTTGACTTCACTTATGCCGGTGAGGATCAGGCAGAGGTCGTGTTCGACTTCATTTTTGAAAACGAACCTACAACTGTGGAGATCACAAAGTCAGACCTTACAACCGGTGAAGAACTTCCGGGAGCAAAACTGCAGGTGACAGATAAAGATGGCAATGTAGTGGACGAATGGATATCCGGTACAACACCGCATGTGATCCGGGAACTGGAAACCGGCAGGGAATACACGCTGACTGAGAAAATCCCTGCAGATGGATATGTAACAGCGGAAAGCATTACTTTTACGGTAGAGAATACTGCAGAAGTGCAGAAAGTGGAAATGAAAGACGATGTTACAAAAGTTCAGATCAGCAAGGTAGATATGACAGACGGAAGCTCCGAGATCCAGGGAGCAAAGTTGTATATCCTGAATGAAAATAATGAGGTGATGGAAAGCTGGACATCCGGAAAAGAGCCATATTATGTGGAGAAACTTCCGGTTGGGACTTATACACTTTTGGAAGAGTCCGCTCCAAAGGGATATATCATTTCCAATAAAGTGAAATTCACAGTAAAGGATACCGGAGAAATACAGTCTGTGAAGATGGAGGATGACCAGGCAAGGGGAAGAGTCATTTTAAATAAGACCGACAAGGATACCAAAAAGCCGATGAAGGGAGTGGAATTTGCCCTTTGTGACAGCAAAGGAAAAGTCCTTGAAACACTGGTTACGGACAGCGCAGGCCATGCAGAGTCTAAGGAATATCCGATTGCTACATTCAAGAATGGTGCTTATGGAAAGGAGATTATTTATATCCTGAAAGAAACGAAAACGCTGGAAGGTTATAAACTGGACAAGACAGAACATAAGGTGAAATTCTCTTATGTGGATGATAAAACACCGGTTGTGGAGTATAAGATTGACCTTACCAATGAAAAGATTCCGGAAGAACAGCCGGAAACACCTTCTGCACCGGGTTCATCTGCACCGGATTCACCGTCCTCTGCGCAGAACACTCCGACATCTGTAATTGCGAACAGTCCAAAAACAGGTGACCATACACCAATCCTGCTGTTTGTGCTTCTGATGGTATTATCTGCAGGTGGGATTGTCACAATGTTTGTTATGAAGAAACATAAAAAATAAAGCATCCTGGGCTGCATGGCAACATGCGGCCCTCATTATGAAAGAAAGAAGGTATAAAACATGGTAAAAGCAGAAGTAGAAATGAAAAACAAAGAAATGGCTAAGAAAAGGCTGGCAGCCTATGCGGTAAAAGTCAGGAAATGCCATAACGAGAAAGCAAAGGAGGAGAAATAGATGGATTATCAGGAATTTCAGGCAAAAATAGCAGAAGAGATCAAAGGGTACCTTCCCGAAAAGTATGCAGATGCAGTTGTCAGGGTGGAACAGATAACTAAGAATAATGGGGTAACGTTGGATGCCCTTCAGGTCATGCTTCCGGGAGAACATATGGCTCCTTCCATATATCTGAATGAATTTTATGAGCAGCATCAGGATGGCCGGAGCATGGAAAACATTCTGGCGCAGATCGGAAAAATCCGGGCAGAATGTATGATGCCTGATCAGAAAGATGTGGAAGTATTTCAGAATTTTGCGCAGGTGAAGGATAAGATCATCTTCCGTGTAATTGGTGCCGACAGTAACCGGAATATGCTGCAGAAGATTCCTCACCAGATGGAGAATGATATGGCACTGGTTTACCGGGTACTGTTGGATAAAGGTGAGGAAGGTACAATGTCCGCATTGGTTAACGGTATGCTCCAGAAGGAGTGGGGAGTGACAGAAAAAGAACTGTATGACCTGGCACTGGCAAATACCCAGAGGGAGTTTCCTGCTGTATTCCGACCAATGGCGGAGATCATGAAAGAAATGATGGTAAAGGAATTTACCGGTGTAGACCCTGCTTCTATGGATGCGGAAACAAGGGCTTTTTTTGAAGAAATGTTTTCAGATGATATGCTGGATGCAAAACTTCCTATGTATGTTTTGACCAATGACCGGACAAGCGAGGGCGCAGCTGCTTTGTTTTATCCGGAAATGAAAGAGCAGATTGCCGAAAAGGTGGGAGGTGATTACTTTGTCCTGCCTTCTTCGGTGCATGAGGTCCTGATCGTTCCGGATGACGGGATCATTGATTTTCAGGAATTAAAAAATATGGTAAATGAGGTCAACCAGACAGAAGTATCTCCGATGGATGTCCTGACAGGGGAGGTTTATTTCTACGATAAGGAGGCACATCAACTTACGGTTGCCAGTGAACGTGCTGAAAAGGCAGAAGAGAGGAATACAGATCGTCCGATGTCGATCATGGATAAGCTGAATACGGCAAAAGAACGGATCACGAAAGAGCCGGGGAATACCCGTCTGGAACCGGGGCTTGCAATATAAAATACAAAAGTTTACGGTGGGCTGTCTGCGGATAGCCCTGCCGTTATAAGAAGGGGATGGGATTATGACGTTAGGAGAACAGATCAGGCAGGTACGCAGGAACCGTGGCATGACGCAGAAGGAATTGGGAATGAGGCTGGGATGCCCGGAGAACAGTGCTGATGTAAGGATTGCCCAATATGAGACAGGGCAGCGCAGGCCAAAGAAAGAGCGGCTGGAAGCCATTGCAAAGGTTCTGGAGGTAAACCCGGAAATATTCTGCAGGAGAAGCCCGGATTCAGAAAAAGAGCTAATGAAGATGCTGCTCTGGATGGATGAGACTGACCGGGAATGGGTACAGGTTGGCAATCCGGAGAAAATGGAAAAGGGAAGTGTCCTTCTGGTCTTTACAGAAGAAGCGATTCAGGAATTTCTGAAGGAATGGATGAAACAGAAAGACAGGCTGAATAGCCATGAGATTTCTGAAAGGGAGTATCAGGAATGGAAGTGGCAAAGTAACAAAAAGAAGCTGCCATAAATGACAGCTTCTCGGTTACAAAATTACCAGGATTGCTCCTGCGTTTACAACATCATACTAGCATAAACAGTATGCTTTGTCAAACGATTTTGTAATCAGTATAGGGTATGTAATGAGTTATCAGATTATACCGCAGGATTTCATTTTTTCACTGATCTGCTTGAGGGCGTATGGCTTTACATCACCAATCTTTTCAAAGTGTACCCGTGACAGGCTTACCTGTGTGATGCGGGTTACATTTGCCCATCGTGGCATTAGTGGATAACCATAGACCTTGTCTACTTTTACACTGTAGTCCATGGTTTTGGGTTCCTGCGAAGAAAGTGGAATGACGATCAAAGAGTCTTTTAGATTTTTTAAAATGATCGCAGGATGCCTTCCGCCAAATTCTGTACCGATATTATAGCCAAAATCAACCCAGACTACAGCCTTACGTATCAGGACAAGGGAACGGGCAATTATTTCAATATCCTCATTTGGTACAGAGTCTTTTTTCACAGAAATAATATATTTGTCAGTTTCTTTATCATAGCAGTAATACTTGGAAACCACAGCCTGCTTTTCAGGCCGAAGCCATTGATATGTATCTTTTTTTATTGTGTTTGGTAAGGCTATGGGCGGTATTTGGAATGATTTCTCATCCAGAATTAAGTTTGTTTTAAGAGTTGTCCATTTATAGTATTCGTTTGCCAGTTTAATCTGTTCCGGTTCATGGAAATCTATCTGGGTAAAATGTTTCCGCAAGGTGGAAACGGTATTATTAAAGGAATGATTGGCATCATCCATAGTTGCGGTGTGTTTCATATGGTTCTCCTTTCGGAATAATGATTTTATTTTAGCAGATTATCTGACAAAGTACAACATAAGAAAGACAGGGAGGGATTTCTTTGGCAAATAAATATGAGTTAATTTCAAAACTGGCAGAAGAGACAGCGAAAGAAGTTGTAAAAAACGGGGAGACATGGAAACAGTATCTGGATACAGCAGCACGGATTTATAAATACCCGTTTCAGGAGCAGCTTTTGATCTATGCACAGCGTCCGGATGCCACGGCTTGTGCCAGTATTGACATCTGGAACAGCCGCCGGTTTAACTGCTGGGTCAACAAAGGGGCAAAAGGAATTGCCCTGATAGATGAAGATGCTCCAAGGCCAAGACTGAAATATGTGTTTGACATATCGGATATACATAAGGCACGGCGGATCGGGCGTACTCCTTATTTATGGAAGATGGAACCGGATCATCAGGAAACGGTAATAGATCATCTGGAGCATATCTATGGAGGCACTCAGCAGGATAAAAGCTTTGAGGAACGGCTGCTGGAGATTGCACAGCGTATTACGCTGGACTGCTATGAGGAGGTATGGGAGGACTTACAATATCTGACAGAGGGAAGCTATCTGGAAGGGTTAGATGAATATTCCGGAAAAATCCATCTTAGGGAAACCATGCAGTCCAGTATCTCTTATACATTGCTGGCTCGCTGCGGAATGGATATGGAGAACTACGAAGAACTGTTGAATTTTGACTATATCCATGAATTTAATACGGTTCCGGCTTTGTCACAGCTTGGAAGTAACATTACAGAACTTTGTAAACCGCTCCTGATGGAGATCGGAAAGGCAATCCGTGCTTATGACAGGGAAATTTCTAAAAAAAGAGTTGCAAATCGTAATAACTTAGACTATAATGCTTTAAAGCGTGAAAGTGAAAAGCAGAACACAGTTGAGGATGCAAATGAAAATACGGAAAATAGCAGGAATGAAGAAAGGAGCCAGGATTATGGAACTGACATATCAGAAGAACGGCGATTATTACATCCCGAATATCAAAATGGACGAGCAGCCAGCGGAAGTGCTGACCAAATACGGGATGATGCGGAAGACATATCTGCAGGAACACAAGAAGGGGCTTTACTCAGGACTTCTGCTGACCGGCAGGCTGATGAGCCATTTGTTGGAGATTCAGGAAGCGGCAGAGCAGAGGATGGAGGAAATCACGGAGCAGATGGCAGCGGACGAGGGAGTGACAGAGGAACTGAAATCCAAAGACCAGATGAAATGGGTTCAGCTCATGAACAGCATCCGTCATTCAGCGGAGGAGATCGTACTGACAGAACTGATCTACAATTAGAGGAAGCGGAAGAAATATCAGTACAACCTGATCAGGAAATGAAAGAATCGGACAGTGAAGAACTGCCCGATTTTTTCATGCCCGGAGAAGAAACTCCAATCAATGATGCAGGTGGAGTTTCTGTATATGAACAGCTTTCCCTTTTCCCAAGTGCAGAAGAGCAGGTCGGAAACATCGCTATTAACCATGCAAATGATCTGGTTCCTTTTTCCTTGGATAAACCGATCACGGATGAGATGGTGGATTACGTGCTGCTTACCGGCGGCGGACAGAGAGACAGCAGACCACGTATTTTTGCAAAATACCAGAAATGGCTGGGTTCTGCGAAAATGGCCGAGTTTTTGAAACGGGAATATGGCAGGGGTGGAAAAGGTTTTACCTTTGAGGGAGAGCCTTTATCTGTCTGGTACGACGAGGATGGAATGAAATTTGCAAGGGCAGATGCAGCAAGATTTCAGCCAATGCGCACGCTATCCTGGATGGAAGTGGAAGAGCGCACGTACAATCTGATCCTTGACGGAAAGTATATGGATGAAGCGGAAATGTGGCATGTACCAACATTGGAAAAAATGGAACTGGCCTCAAAGGTTTACAACTTTTTTCAGGATGAATACGGTTCTGTTCCGAAGGAACTGGAGATACCACATATCCATCCGGCTGCGGAGGAAAAGCTGGCAGAGTATTTTTCTTCGCAGGAAGGAATTGACCAGGTATTAGGCCATATGGATCAGGCCATAGGGGCATTGCAGCGTGGGGACGTGAAAGCTCGTTTCCATTTGATCTATCGCCCGGAGGATATCCGGGAGTCTGTGGAAGAACTGAAACGCAGACCAATGAAGTTTCCGCCTGCGGAAAATCTGGAAGTCCCGGTGGAGACATTCATTACCCAGGATGAAATAGATTACCGGTTGAGCAGGGGAAGCGGTTTTGAGCATGGCTTATTCCGTATCTATGAATTTTTCCAGAGCAACCATGATAAAAAAGAACAGGCCGATTTCCTGAAAAATGAATATGGGACAGGAGGAAGTACATCTGCCCTTCCAGGGGCATGGCATAGCTATGAGGACCATGATGCCAAAGGGCTGCGCCTCAGCAAAGGAAGCATTATTGAACCATCAGCAAAGGTACTTTTGACATGGCCGAAAGTGGCAGAGCGTATCCGAACCTTGATAGAAACAAACCGTTTTCTGACACCTGAGACGGAAGCCGCCTATATAACGTGGAAGGCAGAGAAAGAACAGCAAAAACTTGTAGAAGCAAGAGAAAAGCTCGTTGCGGATGCCGAGAAGAAACATTCAGGGGAAATTGCCGTCCTTCAGGAACCGGAGCAGGAAGAGACAGACAACCGTGTTGTGGTGGCACTGGAAAGTACAGAAGACGTTACCGATTACAGTATTGGATTTTTTACTTACCATTATCAGGATGGAAGGGAAGGAGTCCGGTACCGCCTTGTAACGATTGGGGAAGATGGCCGTCTGGAAGCCTATCCGGAGAAGACAAAATTCTTTATCAATGAGACGGCTGCAAGGGATTATATCGCAAGCCATACAGAGGAACTGCAGGTGATCCCTTATGATGAGTTAGTTCATCAGGCGGGCAGGGAGATTCTGCAGAACATATCGAAACAATGGGAAAAGCCAGAACCGGAGAAAGAGCAGGATAAAAAAGAACCGGAAAACCCGGAGGGGCAGAGAGAACCAGAAGAGTCGGAGCCTATAAGATCCGGATTGGAAACAGAACCGGAGCAGACGGAAGCGGAAAATCAGGATACGAAATCAGACGAATCAGATTTCCTGCAGCCGGATTTGATACCGGAACCAGAGCCGCAGGGGGAAAAAGAGAAAATAGATACCGTTGGTGCGAGAAATTTCCGGATCACCGATGATGTATTAGGGGCAGGCACGGCAAAGCAGAAGTTTGAACGGAATGTGGCGGCAATCCAGACACTGCAGCGTATGGAACAGGAACACCGCACTGCAACTCTGGAAGAACAAACTATCCTGTCGCAGTATGTGGGTTGGGGCGGACTTGCCGAAGCATTTGATGAAACAAATCGTGCATGGAACAGAGAATATGCGCAGCTTAAAAGTCTTTTAAGCCCGGAAGAATATGTTTCCGCCAGAGAGTCCACCCTGAATGCACATTATACTTCCCCGGTAATCATCCGTTCCATTTATGAAGCACTTGGCAGGATGGGGTTTGAAAAAGGAAATATCCTGGAGCCTTCTATGGGGACGGGAAATTTCTTTGGAATGCTGCCGGAAGCGATGCAGGAGAGCCGCCTGTATGGAGTGGAGCTTGACAGCCTGACAGGAAGGATAGCGAAACAGCTTTACCCAAAAGCAAATATCCAGATCAGAGGCTTTGAGAAAACAGACTATCCTAATGATTTTTTTGATGTAGTGGTGGGAAATGTTCCATTTGGCCAGTATAAGGTGGCAGATAAGCCGTATGACAGGCATAATTTTCTGATCCATGACTATTTTCTGGCGAAATCACTGGATAAAATACGCCCGGGAGGGATTGTTGCGGTTGTGACCTCCAAAGGGACAATGGATAAAAAAAGCCCAGCTGTCCGGAAATATCTGGCGCAAAGGGCGGAGCTTCTTGGCGCAGTCCGTCTTCCGAACACGGCATTCAAGGAAAATGCAGGGACCGAGGTCACTTCGGATATTCTGTTTTTTAAGAAACGGGACAGGATGATGGATCTGGAACCGGACTGGGTACATCTTGGTGAAAATGAGGATGGGATTTCCATGAACCAGTATTTTATCGACCATCCGGAGATGGTTGTGGGTAAGATGGAACTGGTATCCGGTCCTTATGGGATGGAATCCACATGCCTTCCGGTGGAAGGGAAGCCCTTTGAAGAACAGTTACGGGAAGCGGTCAGCCATGTTGTGGGTGAAATTGAGCCTGCAGGACTGGATGAGCAGGAGGATGATCTGGAAAGGGAAGCAATCCCGGCAGACCCGTCTGTAAAAAACTACAGTTATACCGTGGTGGATGGGGATGTGTATTACCGGGAAAATTCCGTGATGAAGCCGGTAGAAATGGCGGATACCATGCTGGAGAGGATCAAAGGCATGGTTGCACTGAGGGAAGCAACCAATGAGCTGATCGCATATCAGCTGGAAGAATACGGGGATGCGGCAATCAGGGAAAAGCAGGCGGAATTATCCAGCTTATATGATGATTTTACAAAGAAATTCGGGCTGATCAATTCCAGGACCAATAAAAGGGCATTTAACCAGGATGCAAGCTATTATCTTCTCTGTTCTCTGGAGGTACTGAATGAGGATGGAACATTGAACCGGAAAGCAGATATGTTCAGTAAACGTACCATCAAACGGCAGGAAGTGGCTACCTCCGTAGATACCCCTTCCGAAGCACTGGCAGTGTCCATGAGTGAAAAAGCCCGTGTAGATCTCCAGTACATGGAGGGACTTCTTGGAGGTCCTGAGAACCATGAGCGGATTGTGAATGAATTAAGCGGAGTTATTTTTAAAAACCCGTTAAGTGACCTGAATGACGATTATGCGGGATGGGAGACTGCCGATGAATATTTATCCGGGAATGTGAGGGAAAAGCTGTCTGTGGCCAGATTATGTGCAGAAAAGCACCCGGAATTTGCCATAAATGTCAGCGCACTGGAACGGGTGCAGCCAAAGCTTCTGGATGCTTCGGAAATTGAGGTAAGGCTCGGTGCCACCTGGGTAGACCCGGACTATATCAATGATTTTATGCGGGAAGTTTTTGAAACACCGGAGGGAAAACTGGAACAGGGAATGATCGGGGTACAGTATTCCAATGTGACCGGACAGTGGAATATCAAGGGCAAAAGTGCTGATTTTGGAAATCCCCTGATAGATGCCACCTATGGTACCCAGCGGGCAAATGCCTATAAGATACTGGAGGATTCATTGAACCTGCGTGACAGCCGTGTATATGACACCATAGAGGAAGATGGAAAGGAAAAGCGGATCCTGAATAAAAAGGAAACCACTCTTGCCAGCCAGAAGCAGGAAGCAATCCGGGAAGCCTTTAAGGACTGGGTATTTCAGGATGCCGGGCGCCGGGAAGCGCTTTGTGCCAAATATAATGAACTGTTTAATTCCAACCGGCCACGGGAATATGATGGTTCTCATTTAACATTTCCGGGCATGTCACCGGATATTGTGCTGCGTCCTCACCAGAAAAATGCAGTTGCCCATCAGCTATACGGGGACAACACACTTCTTGCCCATTGCGTAGGGGCTGGCAAGACGTATGAGATGGCAGCTGCGGCGATGGAAAGCAAAAGACTGGGGCTTGCCCAGAAATCGTTGTTTGTCGTTCCAAACCACCTGACAGGCCAGTGGGCGTCAGAGTTTTTAACCCTGTATCCTGGGGCGAATATTTTTGCTGCAACCAGGAAAGATTTTGAACCGGCAAACAGGCAGAAGTTCTGTTCCAGGATAGCCACCGGTGACTATGATGCGGTCATTATCGGGCACAGCCAGTTTGAAAAGATACCGTTGTCCACTGAACGGCAGGAAGCTATGATCGAGCGGCAGATTGATGAGATTGAAATGGCAATCGAAACTGCGAAGGCAGAAAATGGGGAACGCTATACCATCAAACAGATGGAAAAAACAAAAAAGTCACTGGCTGCCCGGCTGGAACGGCTCAATGACCGGAGCAGGAAAGACGATGTAGTTACGTTTGAGCAGTTGGGTGTGGACAGGCTGTTTGTGGATGAGAGCCACAATTATAAGAACCTGTTTCTCTATACAAAAATGCGGAATGTGGCAGGAATAGCACAGACAGAAGCCCAGAAGTCTTCGGATATGTATGCTAAATGCCAGTACCTGGATGAAATAACTGGTGGAAAAGGCATTACGTTTGCAACCGGGACACCCATCAGTAATAGTATGACGGAGCTTTACACCAATATGCGTTACCTGCAGTATGGTACTCTGCAGCGCCTTGGACTGGGCCATTTTGACAGTTGGGCGTCTTCTTTTGGAGAGACCACTACAGCAATCGAGCTGGCACCTGAAGGCACAGGCTACCGTGCGAAGACGAGATTTGCAAAGTTTTTTAATCTTCCGGAGCTGATCTCTATTTTCAAGGAAAGTGCCGATATTCAGACACCGGATATGCTGAAACTGCCTGTCCCGGAAGCCGTTTATGAGGATGTGGTGCTGAAACCAAGCGAATACCAGCAGGACATGGTAAAAGACCTTTCAGAGAGGGCAGAGGCGGTCAGAAACAGGCTGGTGGACCCTTCACAGGACAATATGCTCAAGATCACCAATGACGGCAGGAAATTGGCCTTAGACCAGCGCCTGATCAACCCCATGCTTCTGGATGATGGGGACTTGAAATCCAATGCCTGTGTGGAAAAAGCTCTGGAGATATGGAAGGAGACCGCGGCAGAAAAATCCACGCAGCTTATATTCTGTGATCTGTCTACCCCGAAGAATGACGGTACTTTTAATATTTATCATGACATCCGGGACAAGCTGATGGCACAGGGAGTGCCTCCGGAACAAATCGCATTTATCCATGATGCCAATACGGAAACAAGGAAAGCGGAGCTGTTTGCAAAAGTAAGAAGCGGGCAGGTTCGCTTTTTGCTTGGTTCCACTGCAAAAATGGGAGCTGGTACCAACGTGCAGGATCTTCTGATCGCCGAGCATCATCTGGATGTACCGTGGCGTCCTTCTGACATTGAACAAAGGGAGGGACGTATTATCCGGCAAGGCAACCGGAATAAAAAAGTACATATTTTCCGGTATATCACCGAAGGGACATTTGATGCATACTCCTGGGTGCGACACGAAGTCGCTTAATTTAACTGTTTGGCGGTATTTCCGACCAAACCATCCATTCCGTTGGATGAAGCCAATATCCCCGGCTTTGCCAGTAATGGCATTGTTCGGAAGCGGATATAAATGGAACCCTATTTGGAGCAAATCCCGTGAGGGAGAAGCAAAACTGCCAGCTACAAGGCGGTTAGGGTGCAGGCTTTCTGATAGCATGGTTAATTAACTGAATCACCGTAAGCTTCGTTAAGGCTGAACAAGCCAAAGTAGCTGACAGGCTTGAACCAAAAGGTGTGCAGTTGGATATTCC
>JALERM010000114.1 GCA_022764165.1 Eubacterium sp.
TTTGTCATCAACCTTTCTAATTTTCAATTTTCTCACCTCCTACTTTGAAAAATAAAATAAGCCGCTAGGGAGCAAAAATTACTCCTTAACGGCTATGTAAAATCATTCAATATTCAATTATTAAAAGCAACATGAAACTGAAATTTATCTCTCCAAATCAATATCTATTTTGTACTCGTCATCAATAAGTATATAATTAACTTCGTGTGCAATAGCGAGTTCCAAGACTTGCCTATTATCTTCTATTACTGATTCCAAAGTACAATCATCATCATCCAAACGACTTTCGATTATACTTGCATAGCTTTTTATATCTGCATAATGATTTCTAATATAATCCTCACTCATTACAAGACAATAATATTTGATACTATTAAGATACTCCTTTTCAAAATCCTTCGCCCAATCAAATGGAATATAACAGCCTTCAACAATCAAATTCTGCTTATTTTCTATTGCAGTCTTAATCATTTCACGAACAATCGGCCACAAGTATGCTGTTAAATCTGAATCATCACTTGTTGGGGTAAGTTCCGTGTTGCCACTTCTTATTAAACCCATTTTCAAATGGTCTATTGAGAAATATGGATATTTATATTTTTCAAGCAGTTTCTGTGACAATGCTGTTTTGCCTGTATGTGAGGCTCCAGCTATCAAAATAATCATAATCTAACCTCGCTGCAAAATTCAAATTCATGCATACTTTCAATCTCTCCACAAGACTGAAAGTTTATTCACTCTCTATATCATCGATTATTTCTTTTGCTCGATATAAGATAGGTAATTCTCTATTTGCTACAAGTGTTCCTAATCGTGTATTCTTTCTATTTTCATATTCTCGAACTGCTTCTTCATAAGACAATTGCAATGTAGATAAATGAAAACTATCTATTTCATCCTGCGTTAAATTTTTTTCCCCAAATGATTTTACTTTACACAAGAAATAATTATTAATATTATGCCTATGAATCAGGTTATAATAATCACTTACAACTCCTATTTTAAAAACTATTTCTACTGATACACCTAATTCTTCTTTTAGTTCTCTTTGAATGGCAGTTTGTAACTCCTCGCCTACCTCAACTCCTCCGCCAGCAGTTTCAATTAATGTTGCTTTGCCAAAATCATCATCTCGCTCGGCTCTTACAAAATAGAATATTCCGTTTTCATCATATACAATTGCTCTAGCAATATTTCTATCATGGTCAATATAATCAAATTGCCATTGCGTATCCTGCAGTTCAATATATATTTCTTTATGCACCATATATTCCCCCTGATAATCGACATCAAAATTCAAATTCGTCTCTCTGTATTACTGAAAAATTCACATTGCTAATCAATACCATGCAATTCATCTTCTTTAGGCTTTCGCACATGCTTTTTCATTTCTTCTTCACATGCACCAAACGACAAAAAATTATGTCTTGCCTGTACGAGACTAACTCGATTAGCTCCACCTTCATATTCATTATCCTCTAATTGTATTGGATCATCCTCCCAAAAACACACTGGGCATATATCGTAATTACCATTAGGCTTTTCATCAAAAGTATAAAATCCACAACATGGACACTTATATTTTTCAATTATTTTATTCATAGTTGGTCTCCGCAAAATTCAAATTTTCTTTTCCCTAATAATTACAAATATTCCTTGGAAATTGCTTCCACACCATACATTTCCATAAATGCATCCAGGTCCGCTGCATCCCCAATCAACATATTCTCGTCAAAGTGTACGATATGCATATCTTAAAATCCAACCACATGTTCTCCGGTACAAATGCTACATTTTAGAACTGCTTCCTTATTTATTTTTCATATCGAATCTTATATGCTTTCTTCTTAAAAATAGGGAATATCTAATTTATTATCATCAAGGTCGGACATTCATCCGACCTCTTGATTATACTATAGATTCTATAAAAATTCATCTGTTATCACTGCAGCATTGCTTCTTTTTTCTTCTGTTCTGCAATCTTCTCATGAATGTTGGTATTATACAGCCTGTACAAATCCGTATCCTTGCTGATCTGATTATCAAAGGGAATTACTACCGAACCACACTTAATAAGTCCCATTCCAGAGGCGGTATTAGTTACGAACCGAAGCTGTGCCTCTGATACCCCGATAACCTCCGCCATCTTTGAACTATCTGTATTTGCCTGCTTCAAGAGTGCCACAAACTCAGAGTTTGCAAGCATTGTGGTTGCTGTGTAATTCTGCAACAGATCGACAACATTCTGCGTGATACCGGTACAAAGACCTCCCTGCTTTCTTACCTTCTTCCAGAGCTGCTGCAAGTATTTTGCAGAATACTCGGAATTAAGCAGAACATGGAACTCATCAATATAGAGCCATGTTGCCTTGCCTCTCTTGCCATTCTCAACAATCCTGTTCTGAATGGATTCCATCATAACAAGCATTGTGATAGGACTAAGTTCTGTACCCAAGTCCCTGATGCCATATACTGTAAATCTGTTATCCACATCCACATTTGTCTGGTGATTGAAGATGTTAAGCGAACCATTTACGAAAAGCTCTAGTGACAGTGCAATGTCCTTTGCTTCCTCCTCCGGCTGCGCCATAAGGATATCGTAAAAATCACTCATCACCGGGATATACTTCTCTTTGCTTCTTGCAATGTCGATATACAGCTTTCTCACGCAGCGGTCAATGATTGACTTCTGTCTTGAATTTAAGCTGTCTCCGATACACTGCTCACAAAGACCAAGCATAAACTCGCCTTTTTCTCTTACCATTCCCTTGGAATCATTCGGATCAAGGCTCCATACATCCATCTCCAGCGGATTCACATAGTTATCCGTGTAAGTGGACATATTTACCACTGTTCCACCATAAGTCTCAGCAATATCAAAGTATTATGTCGATAGGTAAGCCTTTGAAATTATCTCCAACTTTTCCCCCGACTCACACCGTACGTGCGACTTTCACCGCATACGGCGTTCCCTCGTGTTCAAGCAAGTTTACAAGTTCCTTTGACAGGTTTAAGTTTTCTAGCTC
>JALERM010000145.1 GCA_022764165.1 Eubacterium sp.
AATGTCTTGACAAATCCCGAATCCCGTGCTAAATTTATAGAAAATTTAGCCTAGTAAACCGTTGAAGCGGAGATCAAAGTAATGATGCGCGCACAGAGAGTCCGGGAAGGTGAGAGCCGGGTCGAGATGCAAATTGCCAAATGGACCGCTGAGGGCGCAGTCAAAGGCTCAGGCCGAGTATTCTGCGACGTGGGGCATACGTCAGTTGCCGGAAATATGCAGGTATTTCGCAAAGTGCACGGGTCATTCCGTGAAACAAGGTGGCACCGCGGGTGGTATAAAAAATTGATACGCTCGTCCTTGACAGACGCAACAAATCTGTCAGGACGGGCGCTTTATTTTTTACAGGAAGTACCTATTTATTCAGAAACCAAGGAGGTATGCTATGTATCCATCATTAGAAACTGTCACACAACTTGTATCAACAGGAAAGTACCGCCGCATCCCGGTATGCCGGGAGCTTTTTTCAGACCGGTACACACCGGTGGAGGTGATGCGCACACTGAGAAAAGCCAGCAGGCATTGCTACCTGCTGGAAAGTGCCGGGCAGGCAGAGAACTGGGGACGATATTCTTTTCTTGGGTACCAGCCTACCATGGAAATCACCTGTACAGATGGACATCTGAAAATCACAGAGACTGACGGTGAAGGTCAGGTACGGGTAACAGAAAAACAGGTAGCACATCCGGGGGATACGCTTCGTGAGATTTTGAACAGGTATAAAAGTCCGGTGATGGAAGGGATGCCGCATTTTACGGGAGGTCTGGTAGGATATTTCTCCTATGATTATATCAAGTACAGTGAGCCAAAGCTGAATCTGACCAGTGATGAGCAGCAGGATTTCCGGGATATGGATCTGATGCTGTTTGACCAGGTGATTGCATTTGACCATTACCGGCAAAAACTGCTGTTGATTACCGGTGTTATGACGGATAATCTGGAAAATTCTTACCGGCAGGCTGAGAGGACGCTGAAAGAGATGGCAGATCTGATCAGAAATGGAGAAAAGATGGAGTTTCCTCCATTGAAAATCCAGTCGGATATCAAACCGCAGTTTCCGAAAGAACGGTACTGTGATATGGTGGAAAAAGCCAGAAAATACATTTATGAGGGGGACAT
The DNA here is from genome assembly GCA_022764165.1 of Eubacterium sp. Taxonomy (GTDB): domain Bacteria; phylum Bacillota; class Clostridia; order Lachnospirales; family Lachnospiraceae; genus Oliverpabstia. The sequence continues at coordinate 1,120 of JALERM010000145.1, forward strand.
TTTCCAGGTGGTTTTGTCGAATCCGGTGAGGGCAAAAGCCCAGGGAAGTTTGTTTGACACTTATCGGGTTTTGCGTGCTACGAATCCTTCCCCCTATATGTTCTATTTTTCCAGTGATGATATTGAACTTGCCGGCGCTTCACCGGAAACGCTGGTCAGCCTGAAAAATGGAAAATTAAGTACTTTTCCGTTGGCAGGAACAAGACCCAGAGGAAAAACTTCACAGGAAGATAAGAATCTGGAAAAAGAATTGCTGGCAGATGAGAAAGAGCGTGCCGAGCACAATATGCTGGTGGATCTGGGAAGAAATGATATTGGAAGAATCAGTCAGATTGGCAGCGTGCAGGTTGAGAAATATATGAGCATCGAGAGATTTTCCCATGTGATGCATATTGGCTCTACGGTTACCGGACAGATCAGACCGGATAAGGACGCTGTGGATGCGGTGGATTCCATTCTTCCGGCGGGAACACTTTCTGGAGCACCCAAGTTCCGGGCCTGCCAGATTATTGAAGAACTGGAACAGAGCAGAAGAGGTGTTTATGGCGGCGCAGTGGGATATCTGGATTTTGCGGGAAATCTGGATACCTGTATTGCCATCCGCCTTGTATATAAAAAGAACGGTGAAGTCTGTGTTCGTTCCGGTGCGGGAATTGTGGCAGACAGTGTACCGGAAAAAGAATTTGAAGAATGTTGTAATAAAGCCCGGGCTGTGATCAATGCCATCGGGCAGGCACAGGAGGGATTGGAATGATTTTATTGATTGACAATTATGACAGCTTTTCCTATAACCTGTATCAGCTGATCGGTTCCGTAGAACCGGATATTAAAGTAGTCCGGAATGATGAGTGTACTCTTGAAGAGATTGAGGAAATGGCGCCGGAAGCACTGATTTTTTCTCCGGGACCGGGACGTCCGGCAGATGCAGGCATCTGTATACCGGCCATCCGGTATTTTGCAGGAAAAATCCCCATGTTGGGTGTATGTCTGGGTCATCAGGCCATTTGTGAGGCATTTGGAGGAAGAGTTTCGTACGCAAAAGAGCTGATGCACGGCAAACAGAAAATGATTTACCAGGCAGGAGAAAATCAATTATTTGCAGGGATGGAACCGTCTTTCCCGGCAGCCCGCTATCATTCTCTGGCTGCAGTAAAGGAAGAACTTCCGGAGGTTCTGCGGGTGACAGCAGAATCAGAGGATGGGGAAATTATGGCGGTAGAACATACAAAATATCCCATTTATGGGGTACAGTTCCATCCGGAATCAGTCATGACACCGGATGGAAGAACAATGATCTTGAACTTTATGAAAGCAGGGAGGATTTATTATGATTAAAGAAGCAATTGTCAAATTATCGAAAAAACAGGATTTATCTTATGCAGAGGCAGAAGCAGTTATGAATGAGATTATGGGCGGTGAGGCAAGCCCGGTACAGATGTCAGCGTATCTGACTGCGTTATCATTGAAGGGAGAAACAATTGATGAAATCACAGCATCTGCAGCAGGAATGAGAGCTCATTGTATCAAGCTCCTTCATGATATGGATGTACTGGAAATTGTGGGAACCGGCGGTGATGGTTCTAACTCCTTCAATATTTCCACCACATCGTCCCTGGTTATCGCAGCAGCTGGTGTTCCGGTTGCCAAGCACGGTAACAGGGCAGCCTCTTCCAAATCAGGGGCAGCCGATGTGCTGGAAGCTCTGGGCGTGAAAATTACGATTTCGCCGGAAAAAAGTGCCGAGCTTTTGAAAAAAATCAATATCTGCTTCCTGTTTGCACAGAACTATCATATCGCCATGAAATATGTAGCACCGATTCGAAAAGAACTGGGAATCCGGACAGTATTTAATATTCTGGGACCTCTCAGCAACCCGGCAGGAGCCAATATGGAACTGATGGGTGTGTTTGATGAAAGTCTGGTGGAGCCTTTAGCTCAGGTTATGGCAAAACTTGGTGTGGTACGCGGCATGGTAGTATATGGACAGGACAGCTTGGATGAAATATCCATGAGTGCCCCCACATCGGTATGTGAAATCCGTGACGGATGGTTCCAGTCTTACGAACTGACTCCGGAACAGTTTGGATATACCCGCTGTTCCAAAGAAGAACTGCAGGGCGGAAGTCCCAAGGAAAATGCGGCAATTACTCTGGCGATTCTGAAAGGTGAGGAACGTGGAGCAAAACGTCAGGCAGTATGCCTGAATGCGGGAGCAGCATTATGTATTGCTGGAAAGACTGAAACCATAGAAGCAGGCGTGAAAATGGCAGAGGAATTGATCGACGATGGTTCTGCTTTGAAAAAACTGCAGGAATTTATAGATGAGAGCAATGCAGACCTTGCATGTTGAAAAGGAAGATATATGAATATTTTACAGGAAATTGCTGAAAAAACGAGACAACGAATAGAAAAGGAAAAACAGCAGATATCCATGGAACTGTTGTTGGAAAAGATAAATCAGAGAAGTGTTCACACTGCTGCCCGTATTTCCTTTAAAGAAGCCTTACAGGCACCGGGGATGTCCTATATATGTGAAGTGAAAAAAGCTTCTCCATCCAAAGGGCTGATCGCACCGTATTTTCCCTATCTGCAGATTGCCCGGGAATACGAACAGGCCGGGGCGGCAGCTATTTCCTGTCTGACAGAACCTTTTTATTTTCAGGGGGCAGACAGGTATCTGGAGGAAATCGCACAGGCGGTGCATATTCCCGTATTGAGAAAAGATTTTGTGGTCGATGAGTATATGATTTATCAGGCAAAAGCTCTGGGAGCCTCTGCAGTGTTGTTGATTTGTGCGATGCTGAGTGATGAGCAGTTATGCAGTTATCGAAAACTTGCGGAAAGTCTTGGGATGGACGCTCTGGTGGAGGCCCATGACGAAGAAGAGGTTCAGCGGGCTTTGCAGGCTGGGGCAGAAATCATCGGTATCAACAACCGGGATCTGCGGACATTTCAGGTGGATATGGCCAACAGTATCCGACTGCGGGAGCTTGCCCCGGAACATGTGGTATTTGTATCAGAAAGCGGTATCCGGACTGCAGAAGATATCCGGCGGCTGCGGGAACACAATATTCAGGCAGTGCTGATCGGTGAAACATTGATGAGAAGTGCTGATAAAAAAGAAGCCTTGGAAATGCTGAATGGAAGTCCGCTGGGAAAGTGTGTATAAGAAAATGAGAGATATAGAACGCACAAGAATTAAAATATGCGGGCTGCGAAGGCGGGAGGATATCGAAATCATCAATGAGGTGCTGCCCGACTACTGTGGATTTGTTATCGAAGTGAAAAAAAGTTCACGGAATGTCAGTGCAGAACAAGTGAGAATGTTAGTGAAAAATCTGGATAAAAGGGTGATTCCAGTGGGTGTCTTTGTAAATACACCGCCGGAGCTTCCCGCCCAACTTCTGAATGAAGGAACATTGGGAATGGCTCAGCTTCATGGGCAGGAAGATGAAAACTATATCAAAATACTGCGGGAGATGACCGAAAAACCTCTGATTAAAGCCTTTTCTGTAAAGACAGGGGAAGATATCAGAAAAGCCTGTCAGAGCAGTGCAGATTATATTTTGCTGGATCAGGGCAGTGGAGGAACCGGCAAAACCTTTGACTGGAGCTTAATCCAGAATATTGACCGCCCTTATTTTCTTGCCGGCGGTCTTGGAGTACATAATCTGCGGCAGGCCATAGAGACCCTGCACCCCTGGGCTGTGGATCTGAGCAGCAGCCTGGAGACCGGCGGGTACAAAGACCCCGCCAAGATCCGGGAACTTATGAAAACTTTTCCCAACTTTTTCCCGGGGAGAATGTAAAAATCCCCGGGGAAAAATGAATGAAAGAGGAGTAGAAAGATGTCAAAAGGAAGATTTGGTATTCACGGAGGCCAGTATATTCCGGAGACACTGATGAATGCAGTGATCGAATTGGAAGAGGCTTATAACTTTTATAAAAATGACCCGGAGTTTAACCGGGAACTGACGGAACTTTTGAATGAGTATGCGGGAAGACCGTCGAGATTGTATTTTGCAAAACATATGACAGAGGATCTGGGCGGTGCGAAGGTTTATCTGAAAAGAGAGGACCTGAATCATACGGGTGCCCATAAAATCAATAACGTACTGGGTCAGGTATTGCTGGCAAAGAAGATGGGTAAGACCCGTGTAATTGCGGAGACAGGTGCCGGTCAGCATGGTGTTGCTACGGCTACGGCGGCAGCCTTGATGGGAATGGATTGTGAAGTTTTCATGGGAAAAGAGGACACGGAGCGTCAGGCGCTGAATGTGTACCGGATGCGCCTGCTGGGAGCGAAAGTTCACCCGGTTACTTCAGGAACAGCTACTCTGAAAGATGCTGTATCAGAAACTATGCGGGAATGGACAAACCGGATTGCAGATACCCATTACGTTCTGGGATCTGTGATGGGTCCCCATCCGTTTCCTACGATTGTACGTGATTTTCAGGCGGTGATTTCAAAGGAAATCAAGGAACAGATGCTGGAAAAGGAAGGCCGTCTGCCGGATGCGGTTCTGGCCTGTGTGGGCGGCGGTTCCAATGCCATCGGAACTTTTTATCATTTTATAGAAGATGAAGGAGTGCGCCTGATCGGGTGTGAGGCAGCCGGAAGAGGCGTCAATACAGCTGAGACAGCGGCAACCATTGCTACCGGAAAGCTGGGAATTTTCCATGGAATGAAATCCTATTTCTGCCAGGATGAGTATGGACAGATTGCACCGGTGTATTCGATTTCCGCGGGACTGGATTATCCGGGAATCGGACCGGAACACGCCCATCTGTATGATATCGGAAGGGCAGAATATGTACCGGTCACGGATGAGGAAGCTGTGGAAGCTTTCGAATATCTGTCAAGGACGGAAGGAATCATTCCGGCAATCGAGAGTGCCCATGCGGTGGCCTATGCGAAAAAAATAGTGCCGCAGATGAGAAAAGATCAGATTGTAGTCATTACCATTTCCGGAAGAGGAGACAAGGATTGTGCAGCCATTGCACGGTACAGAGGGGAGGATATCCATGAATAAAAAAATAGCAGAAGCATTTGCCGGAGGGAAGGCATTTATACCATTTATTACCTGCGGGGATCCTTCTCTGGAAATAACGGAGCAGCTGGTGTACGCCATGGAGGAAGCAGGAGCTGATCTGATCGAACTGGGGATTCCGTTTTCGGATCCTACGGCAGAAGGACCGGTGATTCAGGAGGCCAATGTACGGGCACTGGCCGGAGGTGTGACCACTGATAAGATATTTGATATGGTAGAAAAAATACGAAAAAAATCTTCAGTTCCCATGGTATTTATGACCTATGCCAATGTGGTATTTTCCTATGGAATCGAACGATTTGTCAGCAAAGCGGCAGAGGTGGGAATGAATGGTCTGATTTTGCCGGATGTACCATTTGAAGAAAAAGAAGAATTCGATACGGTCTGCAAAGCATACGGTTTGGATCTGATTTCTCTGATCGCACCTACTTCCCATGAGAGAATCGCCCAGATTGCGAAAGATGCGGAAGGATTTGTCTATTGTGTATCGTCTCTCGGTGTGACTGGTACCCGGACAAATATCACCACAGATATCGGAGCTATGGTAAAACTGGTGAAACAGACAAAAAACATCCCCTGTGCGGTAGGATTTGGTATTTCCACACCGGAACAGGCAAAGAAAATGGCGGAGCAGTCCGACGGAGCAATCGTTGGATCGGCAATCGTAAAACTATGTGCAGCGCATGGTGCCGACTGTGTGCCGTATGTGAAAGAATATGTACAGTCTATGAAGGCGGCAGTGCGGCAGGCATGATGAATTTCCCGGGGAAAATGGAAAAAACCCCCGGGAAATTTTTGTTTTATAGGTGTACTTTTTTGTAAACTTTGAGAAGGGACGGAAAATTTTTATCATTTTATTCAGAAGCAGGCCGTTCCTCCTCAGCTAGCCGCTAACTGCGACTAATTGACGCTCAGGAAAGCCTTCGCGCCAAAGTCTTCGTAAGCGTCGGATCTTCGGACTCACTTTCCCCAATGCTTCTGAATAAAATGATAAAAATTTTCCTGTTCTACTCCTCAAAACCACAAAATGCGCGGTGGAGAGATAGATGTTGTACTTTTACACAAGTAATAACAGTTTCTAAAGACAAATATTATTGTTATTAAAGTTCAACATACATTCCTTCCGGGTGAATTTTGTTTCGTTTGGAATAAGACAGGAGAATCTCTGGCAGTTTTCAGAAGCATTGGGGAAAGTGAGTCCGAAAATATGCACTTAGCAAGACTTTGGCGCGAAGGCTTTCCTGAGCGTCAATTTAGTCGCGCTTAGTGCAGAGTTGAGGAGGAACGGCCTGCTTCTGAAAACTGCTAGAGATTCTCCGTTCCTTTCCAAAGGAATTACAAAAAAGTATAGTTTCTCATAGATAAGTCCTATTTGACGAAAATTTCCTATGTTATAATGTTTCTATCTGACGAATTTGAAAAATGGAGAAAGGAGTGAAACTATTGGTTCAGAAAAAGATTGTTGCCCGTTCCAAAGGGATTATTGAAGTGGATGGTCTGAAGTTTAAGGATCTTGATGGAACAGGGGAACTGAAACCGTACGAGGACTGGCGTTTGACCCCGGAAGAGAGGGCGAAGGATTTAGTTTCTCGTATGAATAATGAGGAAAAGGCCAGATTGATGGTGATTCATGATCTTCCGATGGGTATTTCTACGCCGGATGGAAAACCTACCAGTCATAATGGTGTCCTGAATGAGCAGTTTGAAGAGGTGATGAGGCGCGGTATGAAGGTGATGCAGTATCCCACCACACTGCAGCTGGCTTCCCGCAATATGGATACGATAGAAAAATTTGCGAAAATCGTACATGATGAGTTTTATGTGTCAAATATTCGCAAAGGTTACATGTATATGGCAGATTGTGCTACCGATCCTCGCTGGTTCCGTACTTTTGGTACCTTTGGAGAGCATCCGGACCTGATTTGCGATATTATGCCTCGTGTGATTAAGGGCATTCAGGGAGAAACACTGGATGAAAATGGTGTGGCCGTGACGACCAAGCATTTTCCAGGCGGCGGTGCCAGAGAAAATGGATTTGATCCTCATTATGCAGAGGGAAAATATAACTGCTACAATACACCGGGCAGTATGGATACCTACCATATCCCGGCATTTAAGGCATCCATTGCGGCGGGAACTTCTTCCACCATGCCGTACTATGCGATTCCTTCCAATAAGAAATCCGGATTCCCGCAGAATGGTGTGGACAAATTTGATGAGGAAATTGCATTTGCATATAATGATCAGTTTATCAATGGATTCCTCCGCAATGACCTGGGATTTGACGGAATTGTCAACTCTGATACAGGTGTTATGGGCAACTGCGCATGGGGAGCTGAGATGTACAATCAGGCAGGCCGTGCGGCACGTATTCTCCACGCTGGTACAGATATGGTATCCGGTGAAAATGCTGCAGATGCAGTAGTAAATACAGAAGAGACAAAAGCAATCGCATATAAAGCTCATCAGGAAAGTATTGTTGTTCTGAAAAATCAGAATGCAGTTCTTCCGCTGACTTCCGAAAAGTTGGAGGGTAAAAAAGTTTATGTGGAAATGATGATGCGCACTGATTATTCGGAGAAAGAATTGCAGGCTATGGTATTGTCCGGTTCCGCAGCCAATCCGAAAGAAACCGTTGCAGCATTCCCGCAGAAAATAAAAGAAGACAATCCACAGATTACTTTCGTGGATGATTATAAGGATGCGGATGTGGCTGTATTGTTCCTGAAACCGGCCAGAGGAAGCTATTTTGAAGCAACGGACGGTTATCTGGAGCTGAATGTCCAGAAGAGTACCGGCGTGGATGTGGAACATATTAAAGAGATTCGCGAGGCTGTTGATCAGGTTATCATGCATGTCAATCTGAATCTCCCGTATCTGCTGACCAATGTGGAACCGCTGGCAGATGCGGTTACCGTGGGATTTGATTCGTTCTCACGGGCTGCCTTTGATGTAATCAAGGGCGAGGCTGCTCCGGTGGGAAAACTGCCGATTACACTTCCGGGAAGTGACGCTGCCATTGCCGTAGATGAAAATGGAATCTGCGCAAGTCCCAATGACGTGCCAGGATACGATAAAGCAAAATACATGAAAGACGGTCTGACCTATGCCTATAAAGATGCTACAGGAAATGAGTATATTTATGGATTTGGTCTGACATATTAAGAAAAAAGGGGGTAATAAAAACATGGTCAATTTAAAAGAAAAACCGTATTATCTGTCAGATGAGGATATTAAATGGGTAGAAGATACGATTGCAGGTATGAGTGACGAAGAAAAAGTCGGTCAGCTGTTCGTCAATATGGTGACGGAACCGAAGAAAATGACCAGCATCTGATGATGGGTATCAATGATATGGACTGTGATACCTGGATGGAAACTTTCGGAAAAGTATATTCTGAGCTGATTGACGCCGGTGTAAAAACGATTATGGCAGGCCATATCGCACAGCCGGCATGGCAGAGAAAAATCGCAGGAAAAGATCTGGATGATCATGAGATTCTTCCGGCTACTCTTTGCCCGGAACTGATCACCGGTCTTTTGAAAGAAAAACTGGGATTCAATGGTCTGGTTGTAACAGATGCCAGCCATATGATCGGTATGTTCGGTGCTATGCCGAGAAGTCAGCAGGTTCCCCAGGCAATCGCTGCAGGCTGCGACATGTATCTGTTCTTTAACGATATGGCAGAAGATTATGGCTACATGATGGCCGGATACAAAAACGGCATCATTACGGAAGAACGTATGAATGATGCACTGACCAGAATCCTTGGTGTAAAAGCCAGCATCGGTCTGCACAAGAAAAAAGCAGAAGGAACCCTGCTTCCTCCGAAGGAAGGTATTTCTATTGTGGGATGCGAGGCTCATAAAGCTGTTGCTGCCGAATGTGCAGACAAGTTCATCACTCTGGTAAAAGATACTCAGAAAATGCTGCCTCTGGATCCGGTTAATAAAAAACGTGTTCGTATTTATTTCCTTCAGGGAGACGGCAGAGTTGTTGCCGGAAAACTGATCAAGGATGATTCCGGAGACAGAACGAAAGCGTATATCATTCAGAAACTGGAAGAAAAAGGATTTATTGTGGAAGATGGTGACGCAGTGGCAGCCAAAGGAAGTATGGAAGCATTCCGTGCCAATACCGATGCCGTTCTGGTATTTATCGATCAGGTGGGATTTGCTCAGTACAACACCATGCGTGTGAAATGGACCATGCCGGGTCAGCAGCCATGGTATGCGAGCCAGGTACCTACTGCATTTATCAGTCTGTACCTGCCGAACTATCTGATTGACCTGACCATGAGCCGCACCTATATCAACTGCTATCAGGATACCCCACAGGTAATTGATCAGCTGATTGATAAACTTTGCGGAGGATCTGAATTTAAGGGCACACCGGAAGAAAATGTATGGTGTGGACGCTGGGATACCAGACTGTAAAATATAAAAGAATTGCCCAGGAATCGTAAATCGGAACCTGGGCAATTCTTTTGTCATTTAAAATGTATTATATAAATTATCAGAAAAATACAAATAATATAAATAAATAGACAAATAAAAATATAAAAAATGGAAAATATTTTAAAATAATACTTGACATATCTGTTAATTTGCGATACAATAACATCAACAAAAAACAAAAGAAACAGAAACAGAAACAGAAACAGAAACAAAATCTAAAGAAAAGAGGTACAGTCCAATGGCATAGTTAATCTTACAATCATTATTAGAAAATCTCTAAAAGAGTTTACATAGATGTAACCAAAGGAGATGATTAGAATGAAAGGCAGAGACCCATAGCGGACAACTCAAAAATTAATAGAAAGAGAGGTTATACAGTGAGACTTCTGAATATTCATTAAGAGGGCTATTCGATAAAAATAATAATCGAATAGCCCTAAAATTTTGCTCGCAGGACAACCGACAGGAAGTAATTAAAGATGATAGAAGAATCGTTCCCCCAGCATTGGTATGTGGGTCTTGGCAGCAGAATTTTGCATCCACAGTTCCCGAAGGAAGATGGTGGGGTCTATGGTGTTGCCCATAATCATGTCGTAATGTGTCGGCACGGTCATATCTGCATGAAGAAGCACAGCCAGGTGAGCGGATTCTATGTAGCTCAGGTTGCCGATGCAGTCTCTTGCTGTCCGGAAGTAGTCACCGCCGTTGATGGGTGGGAAGAACAGGTGTGGCACCGGAAGAGCCTGCAGGTCATTCAGTAGTTGATCGGTAAGGTAGGTATCTCCCATATGGAGAAGACGGATACCGTCCATGATCAGATAATAGCAAAGTGCCGTGTCATTTCCGGCGTTGTCGGTCATATGGACAGGATGAGCCGCTGATACTGGTTTAATCGTCAGTCCGGGAAATACCAGTGTATGGTGGGCATTGGCAGCCATGATGCGATCAGAAGAAATGCCTGCCTCTGTCAGTATAGAAACACAAGCACCGGGAACGATAAAGACAGTATGAGAGTCTGCAGCAGCGATTGCTGTCAGGGTGTCCAGTGCCAGATGATCCAGATGACCGTGCGTACAGAGCACATAGTCTGCCTGTACCTGTCCCGGTGAAAAGGGAGAGGAATACAGTCTTCGGGTTTCTCCGGTGTCATCCGTGATGTCATTCAATACCGGGTCAATGTATACGGTGGCTGATTTTTTGAAAACAAATCCGCACTGTCCCAGATACCAGAATGCAAGAGTATCATCCGACAATTTTGTATCATGAATTTCTTTCAGCAGGTCTGCTCCCTGCCGATACCAGGTCTTTTGCATAATGTTATACTCCTTTTTATATTGTTTGCTTGTAACTGTGAAGGTACTGAACAGTTACATTTTTTCTATCAGCATATCCCGGAATAATCGTGCTGCCTGAGAAAGCTGATCGGTGGAACGACAGATGATGTCAATTTCCGTGGAGAGTGTTTTGTCGTCAATCGGATATGCCGAAAGTAGTGTGCAGTTGTCTGAAATGATCGCCGAGGCGGGAAGGATTCCTATGCCCAGTCCCTTTTTGGCCAGGGCCAGCGTAGTCTGTGCGTCATCGTTGCTGCAGCGGATATTGGGCGTATATCCGGCGGCTTCGAAACGTGACTGCAGGATTTCCTCCCATCGGCGGTAAACAATCAATGGTTTGCCGGCAAGGAAACGGATGGATATTTTTCCGTCCGGCGGTGCATCCTGAAACCAGGGGGAAATGCCCACAGCCAGGATGGATTCCATGCGCAGGGGATGAATTACCATGTCCGGTGCGGAAAATGGGGTTCGGACAATGGCAAGATCCAGCTGGCTGGTGCGAAGCTGTTCCAGAAGCTGATAGGTGTTGCCGCTGTACAGTTCATAGCGGATCTGAGGGTGCGCTGAGGAAAATTCAGTGATCCATTCCAGAAATAAAGTTCCCTGAACCGATGACACTACACCTATACGCAGCGTGCCGGCTGTTCCCTCCTGAAAATGTTCCATTTCGGCGGCAGTGGCATTGCACATGCCCAGAATCGTGCATGCACGCTGATAAAACGTCTGTCCTGCATCGGTCAGACGAAGTCTCCGTCCTTCCCGCCGGAAAAGCGTACATCCCAGCTCTTCTTCCAGAGCGTGAAGCTGGGCGGTGAGAGGCGGCTGGGTCATGTTCAGTCTCCGGGCGGCTCCGGTGACAGTACCTTCTTCCACAACTGCTGAAAAATAGCGAAGCTGACGCAGTTCCATGTGATTCGACACCTCCATTCTGATATCATACGAAATATATATTATTATACTACAAAATAAATATTATTCCTATCATTAATACTGTGATATTCTTATGATACAAGGGTCAAAAGGTTATGTGTTTCATGCTTGCATGAAAAAACATGACTTTGGGACCCGCAAAAATATGAGAAAGTAGCCCGTATAGGGCGGATTTCGAATATTTTTAGGATTTCGGGAGCACAGGGTGCGGAGAAATCCGTGTATCAGACATTATGTATATACAAAACAATGAAAAAGGGGGCTATCATGAAATACCTGTTAGGCAATCTAAAACATTACAAAAAAGAAAGTATTCTTGCACCGTTATTTAAGATGCTGGAAGCATTCTTTGACCTGTTTGTCCCGCTGGTAGTGGCGGACATCATCAACACGGGAATCGGCAATCAGGACCAGCACTATATTCTGCAGAAATGCGGAGTTCTGGTATTACTGGCAATCATCGGTATCAGCTGCAGCTTTACCGCCCAGTTTTTTGCGGCCAGGGCAGCAGTGGGAACAGCGGCGGGGCTTCGCCATTCTCTATTCGCACATATTCAGAAGCTTGGCTTCTCAGAACTGGACACAGTGGGAACCAGTACACTGATCACACGTATGACCAGTGATATCAACCAGGTGCAGAACGGTGTCAACATGTTCCTGCGACTGTTTCTGCGCAGTCCATTTATTGTATTTGGTGCTATGATTATGGCATTTACCATTGATGTGAAGATTGCAATGGTATTTGTTATCGCAATTCCGGTGCTTTCTGTGATTGTATTCGGTATTATGAAACTGACAGCACCCAGATATAAAGAAATTCAGGGAAAACTGGACCGTGTGGTGGGAATTACACGGGAGAACCTGACAGGCGTGAGAGTTATTCGTGCATTTGGAAAAGAAGAAGCAGAGGTGGAACGATTTGAGAGTGCCAACAGTCTGCTGACTTCCCGGCAGATTCGTGTGGGTAATCTGTCTGCACTGATGAATCCGCTGACTTATGTAGTAGTTAATCTGGCAACCATCGCTATCTTGAATATGGGGGCTTCACAGATTGAAGGTGGCCTTCTTCTGAGCGGTGATGTGGTAGCACTGGTAAATTATATGAGCCAGATTCTGGTAGAGCTGGTGAAAATGGCCAATACAGTCGTGCTGCTGAGTAAAGCTCTGGCCAGCCTCAGCCGTGTCGCAGGTGTGCTTGAGACAGAACCTGCCATGAAATTTGAAAATAATGCTGCACAGGGTGTTGACAGTAATGCTATTAAGAATGCTGAAAATGCGGTGGAATTTTCCCATGTCAGCCTGATTTATGCAGGTGCAGGCGAGGAGAGTCTGACGGATATTTCATTTATAGCGAAAAAGGGACAGACGATCGGTGTAATCGGAGGAACCGGAAGTGGAAAATCCAGTCTGGTGAATCTGATTCCCCGGTTCTATGATGCAACCTCAGGTCAGGTGCAAATCATGGGACAGCCTATACAGGCATGGAATAAAGAGACATTAAGAGGAAATGTAGGAGTTGTCATGCAGAAAGCACAGCTGTTTGCCGGAACCATCCGATCCAATCTGCTGTGGGGAAATGCAGCTGCTTCCGATGATGAATTGTGGAAAGCACTTGAGACAGCACAGGCGGCAGAATTTGTCCGCCAGAAACCGCTGGGACTGGATGAACCTGTGGAACAGGGCGGAAAGAACTTTTCCGGAGGTCAGAGACAGCGTCTGACAATTGCGAGGGCTCTGGTATCCCGTCCGGAAATACTGATTCTGGATGACAGTGCCAGTGCGCTGGATTTTGCCACTGATGCGGCCCTCAGAAAAGCAATCGCAGAGCTTCCCGGCAATATTACCGTATTTATTGTGTCTCAGAGAACTTCCAGTCTGAAACATGCCGACCGGATTCTGGTTCTGGATGATGGTATGCTGGCAGGTCAGGGAAGTCATGAGGAGCTTATGAAGACCTGTGACGTATATCGGGAGATTCATGAAAGTCAGTTCAGAAAGGGGGAGGCATACTGATGTCCGGCAAGAAAAATATCATAGACAAGCAGAAAAATAACCGAAAAGTAATGGGAAGAGTCATGCGGTTCATCAAACCATATGCTCCGTACCTGATTATCAGTTTTTTATGTGCCGCAGTCAGTGTGGCTTCTCAGCTGCTTGTACCTATTTTATGCGGAAATGCCATTGACTATATGATTGGCAAAGGCTGCGTGGATTTTAACGGAGTAGCAACCATTATCACCGCCATCGGAGTGGCAACGGCTGTAACCGCAGCGGCACAGTGGGTGCTGGCAGCCTGCAGCAATAAAATTACATTTTCTGTATCAAGGGATCTGAGAAATGCAGCCATCAATAAAATCCAGAATCTTCCGCTTTCTTACCTGGATTCCCATCCGTCAGGAGATCTGGTCAGCCGTGTGATCGCAGATGTAGATACCTTTGCGGATGGTCTGCTGATGGGATTTACCCAGTTATTTACCGGTGTGGTGACGATCATCGGTACTCTTGGATTTATGGTTTCTGTCAATCCGCTGATTACTCTGGTGGTCGTATGTCTGACTCCATTGAGTCTGTTTGTGGCAAACTTCATTGCAAAACATACGTATCAGCATTTCCGCAATCAGACAGTGGTGCGGGGGGAACAGACCGCTTATGTCAATGAAATGATGGAAGGTATGAAAGTTGTACAGGCTTTCGGACATGAGAAAGAAAGTCAGGAGAGATTTGATGATTTGAATGAGCAGCTGAGGGAGACCAGTCTGAAAGCAGTATTTTTCTCCAGTCTGACAAATCCCTGTACCCGTTTTGTCAATAACCTGGTGTATGCCGCAGTAGGCCTTACCGGTGCCTTATATGCGGTAGCCGGAGGAATTACCATCGGTCAGCTGAGTATTTTCCTCAGTTATGCCAACCAGTATTCCAAACCCTTTAATGAGATTTCCAGTGTGGTGACAGAACTGCAGAATGCGATTGCCTGTGCGGAACGTGTTTTCCAGCTGCTGGATGAAAAAAACCAGACAGAAGAAAAACGGGATGCACTGAAGAGTGATGGCCATGTGAAACTGGAACACGTGTCATTTCGTTATGTGCCGGACCGGTCATTGATTGAGGATCTGAATCTGGATGTGCAGCCGGGACAGAGAATCGCCATTGTAGGTCCGACCGGATGCGGAAAAACTACTTTAATCAATCTGCTGATGCGGTTTTATGATGTGGACAGCGGCAGAATCTGTGTGGCAGGAAAAGATATCCGTGATGTGACAAGAAGAAGTCTGCGTCAGAATTATGGTATGGTGCTACAGGATACATGGCTGAAAGCCGGAACCATCCGGGAAAATATTGCGTATGGAAAACCGTATGCCACAGAAGAAGAAGTGATTGCTGCCGCAAAAGCAGCTCATGCTCACAGTTTCATCAAGCGTCTGCCGGAAGGATATGATACTGTCATTGCCGAGGATGGCGGAAATATCAGTCAGGGACAGAAGCAGCTGCTTTGTATTGCCCGTGTCATGCTTTGTCTGCCTCCGATGCTGATTCTTGACGAAGCAACCAGTAGTATCGATACCCGTACAGAGATAAGGATTCAGGCTGCATTCGCCCGTATGATGCAGGGGCGGACCAGTTTCATCGTTGCCCATCGTCTCTCTACAATCCGTGAGGCAGATGTGATACTGGTTATGAAAGACGGTCATATTATTGAACAGGGAAATCATGATTCCCTTCTGGCACAGAATGGATTCTATGCCCATCTGTATAACAGTCAGTTTGAAGATACGGTTACTGCGTGATTTGTATGTGAAATTTGAATGAATTCCGGGAAAAAGGTTGCCCGTCCATGAAAAATGGAATATAATGAGACACAGCGAAATTTATGCAAATACGGAGGAAATTATGAATAAGTTTAACAGCAGAATTGCATGCGGTGTTCTCAGCGGCTGCCTGATTGCCGGATGCTTTACCGGATGTGGGAAATTAGATGGCACACAGACAGTGGCAACCGTAGATGGAGAAGAAGTTACTTTGGGACTTGCCAGCTACATTCTTCGTGACCAGCAGGCACAGATCTCCAGTTACTATCAGATGTTCGCTCAGAGCTATGGAATTGATGTAGGCGACATGTGGGGTGAAGAGACAGAGGATGGAAAAACCTATGCGGAAAGTACAAAAGAAGGCGTCATGGATACCATCAAAACTCTTTACGTGATGAAAGATCATGCTGCGGATTATGATGTGACGATCACAGACGAAGAACAGGAAGCAATTGACAGTGCAGCAAAGGCATTTATGGAAGCCAATGATGAAAAAACACTGGAAGAGCTGGCTGTATCGGAGAGTGATATTGTTCTCTATCTGCAGTTGATGACTTATCGTCAGAAGATGCATGATCCGATGGTGGCTGATGTGGATCAGGAAGTAAGTGATGAGGAAGCGAATCAGACCAGGATTTCTCTGGTGACAGTGTCCACAGAGGACGGCGAGGATGATGATGGCAATGCCGTACCGCTGACAGATGAAGAAAAGGCAGAGAAAAAAGAACTGGCAGAAAAAGTTCTGGAGAAAATAAAAGCTTCTGATAATATTGCCGAAGCTGATATTGATGCGATTGTTGATGAAGTAGATGACAGTATCCAGTCAACCACACCGGCATTTACTACAGCTCCCAGTGAAAGCAATACACTGGAACAGGCGGTGATGGATGCGGCTCTTTCATTGAAAGATGGTGAAGTGGCAGACAAGGTCATTGAAGGTGAGAAAGGCTACTATGTCGTTCGTCTGGATAAGATGTATGACGAGGAAGCTACTCAGAACAAGATTAAGAGTATTATTTCAGAAAGAGAGCAGGAACTGTATGACAGTATTCTGGAAGAATGGGAAAATGCGGCTGATATGAGTATCCAGGAGAGTGTATGGAAAAAAGTAACGCTGTCAGATGCCAAATCTTTTGTTTATAAGACAGCAGATGCTACAGAATAAAGACTGTACAGGAAAGGACAGACGATGACAAAACAGGAATTCCAGGCTTTAACCAATAAAGGCGTTGTATTGCTGGATGGTGCGACCGGTTCTAATCTGCGTAAAGCGGGAATGCCGGTGGGTATTTCTTCGGAACAGTGGGTACTGGAGAACCCACAGGTGCTGCAGAATCTGCAGCGGGCTTATGTGGATGCCGGAAGTCAGATTGTATATGCACCGACGTTTGCAGCCAACAGAATCAGCATGAGAAACTTTAATCTTCAGGACAGAATCGTGGAATTGAACACACGTCTGGTTAAAATATCTAAGGATGCGGTTGGAAATCGTGCACTGGTGGCAGGTGATCTGACGACAACAGGACAGCTGATGGAACCGCGGGGGCCTCTTACTTATGAGGAGTTGTATCAGGCTTATCAGGAACAAATCCGTGCACTGACAGATGCAGGAGCGGATCTTCTGGTTGCAGAAACCATGCTCAGCGTGGATGAAACGGTGGTGGCTCTGGATGCGGCACAGTCGGTCTGTGATCTGCCCATGATGTGCAGCCTGACTTTGGAAGCAGATGGATCTGCCATGTACGGCGGCAATGCTGTAGAAGCTGTTATGACACTGCAGGAAATGGGTGCGGCAGCAGTAGGGCTGAACTGTTCTGTGGGACCGGATCAGCTGGAATCTGTGGTGACCAATATGAAAAAAGTGGCACAGGTGCCGATTATCGCCAAGCCAAATGCCGGTATGCCGGTGATTGATGAAAAAGGTGAGGCACACTACAGTATGGATGCAGAAACCTTTGCAGCGTATACCAGAAAACTGGTGGCAGCAGGAGCCGGTCTGGTGGGAGGATGCTGCGGAACAACACCGGAATATATCAGACAACTGAAAAAAATATTGCAATAAAGAGGTTGCCCCGGAGAATCATCGATTCTCCGGGGTTTTATGTTGGCGGAGGTGACGAGGGAGGTGACTAGGGGACGGGTTCATGGTCACGAAAAGTGACCATGAACCCGTCCCCTAGTCACCTCGTTTATTGTTTACATTTTGCGTGGTAAACAGGGAATTGTATTTTATTCACAGCTGGCTGCTCTCTGGTGTATGCAGCCGTATATCCGTAATTCCATGAATATGGCGATACAGAGAACTACCGGAACTTTGATTGGAGCAGCGTATGGTCTGGTGGTTATTTTGATTTATGAAAATCTTTTTCCAAAGACAGGTCAATTTGAATTGATTTATTATCTGTTTGTATCAATTATGATTGTTCTGGTGCTTTATACCACCATTGTAATCAGGAAAAAGAATGCGTCCTATTTTTCAACAGTAGTATTTTTGAGTATTGTGGTAGTACATATCGGGGATGCGGATCCAATTTTATTTACCTTGAATAGAGTACTGGATACGATGATTGGTATTATACTGGTAGTTATTGTAAATATGTTTCGTATTCCCCGAAGAAAACGGAAGGATATCTTGTTTGTTTCCGGTGTGGATGATACACTGGTGAATGAGAAGGAGGTTCTGTCACCTTTCAGTAAAATCGAATTGAACCGTATGCTGCAGGAAGGTGCCAATTTTACAGTGTCTACGATGCGTACTCCGGCCTCTATTATCGATGCTTTGGGAGATATTCAGTGGAAATTGCCGTTGATTGTGATGGATGGTGCAGCGTTGTATGATATGAAAGAGCGGAAGTATCTTGCCACAAGGAGCATGAAAAAATCTATGGTTCGTGAGCTGCTGAGCTTTTTTGATGAGCATAAGCTGAACTGTTTTGTCAATATTGTCATAGACAGTCTGCTGGTGATTTGTTATAAAGAACTGAAAAATGATGCAGAACGAACAATTTATCATGACTTGCGCCGTTCTCCGTACCGGAACTTTGTGCGTGCAGATTTGCTCAGTCAGGGTGAAGTACTTTATCTGATGTTGATTGGAGAAAAACGGCAGATGCAGGATATTTTTGCAGAACTTCAGGAGCAGGAGTACTATGAAGAACTGAAAGTCTGTATCTATGATTCCACTAATTATCCCGGTTATCTGTATATGAAAATTTATGACCGGAATGCAGCCAGAGATCAAATGATGGAGGTATTGAAAGAACGCACAGGACTTACCAAAGCCGTTACATTTGGAAGTATCGATGGGAAATACGATGTGGTGGTAAAGAAAAATGACAGTAATCGGGTGGTGAAAACATTGGAAAAAATGTATGAACCCTACTTCTGGTCCGGCACTGCCGGGTAAATCAAACAATTGTGAAAAAAAGTGAGAAGGAGAAAAATGTGAAAAGTGAACAGGCAAGGCTTCTGATCGGGTATTGGCTGGGGACAGTTCCGTCGCCGGACATCACCGATGTGGAAAAAAGACGGAAGATAAAAAATGAGGAAATTCAGGAAAAGCTGAGAAATGGTGAAATGGTTTATGGGGTAACGCATTTTACGCCGGCGATGTATCTGCAGTATGAGCTTACACGAATTAAACTGGATTATACAGTGTATAAAGGCGAAACCCTGGGCGACTATCCCTGCAGAGTATTTTGTGAATCTGATTTACGACAATACTATGACGATAACAGGGATTTATTTACCAGATATTTTGGTGACAGTTTTGGGTTTGAAGAGGTTGCCATGATAATCGAAAAAAGATTGAAAGAAAAGGAGTATGAGGACATTGTCAAGGATTTATTATGTAAGCACGAAGAGTGGAAATGATCAAAATGACGGTTCCATTTCCCGTCCTTTTCTGACTCTGGCTGCGGCGGCAAACAGAAATCTGGAACCGGGTGATCAGATTCTTCTGGAGCGGGGATCTGTATTTTCAAAACAATACCTGCATCTGACCGTCAGCGGAACAGCAGAGGAACCTATTACAATTGGTGCCTATGGAGAAGGCGACCTGCCGCGCATTGAGGCAGATGGAAATGGAATCTGGTATCAGAACTATGGAAACCAGCTGGATTCTCCCACACATACATGGAAAGGATACGTTTCCTCAGCGATATTGTTATATGATTGTTCCTATATTACGGTGGAAAATATTTCAGTCACCAACTGGGGTACAATTCTCGGCGAAAATTACTGTGAAGCTCATAAAATGAACAGAACCGGAGTGGCTGTGGCGGCAAAAAATCGTGGGACACTTCGGGAAATACACCTGAAGAATCTGGAAGTCAGTCGGGTCAATGGAAATGTTTATGACAAGCACATGAATAATGGCGGCATATACTTTACCTGCCTGAAGCCGGATGATGAAGAAAAAACCGGAGCAGCCCGGTATGAAAATGTGAGCGTGACAGGCTGTTTTGTACAGAATGTGAGCCGTTGGGGGATCGCTGTTGGCTATACCTATCATTGCCATGAGTTTATGAAAGCCGAGCTGGAAGAAGAATTATTTGAAAAATACGGGCATAAAAATATTCGAATCGCTGATAATTATGTAAAAGAGGCTGGTGGGGATGGAATAACCGTGATGTATACATTGCGTCCACTGGTGGAACATAACATTGCTGACTCCTGTGCTGGGGAAATGAATGACCGTACATACAGGTACCCTGAAAACCGTGCCGGAAAAGTTGCCGCAGCCATCTGGCCGTGGAAATGCAAAGATGCACTTTTCCAGTATAATGAAGCTGTGGATACACGTCTCAATCAGGACGGTATGGCCTGGGACTTTGACTCCGGTGACGGAACCATCTACCAGTATAATTACAGCCGTCTCAATGAAGGCGGATGTGCCATGTTCTGTCTGGAAGAAGCAATCCATAATACCTTCCGATATAACATCAGCTGTGACGATTTGGGTGGAACTATAAGTCCATCTATGAATCCGGATGCTTATATTCACCATAATACCTTCTATGTGCGAAAAGGTGTGCCGTTTGTGCGGGAACACATGGGAGGCGGAAATTATGTGGAAGAAGATAATGTAATTGAAATCCTGGAGTGAAGTGACTAGGGGGGAGTGGCTAGGGGACGGGTTCATGGTCAC
>JALERM010000049.1 GCA_022764165.1 Eubacterium sp.
CTGAAGGCAGTCAATCAGTGGTACAATAAGGAGAACGCCCGTCTGCAATCGATCAGGGACAGACAGAGAAAGGACCGGAGACGAACGAAGCGCCAGCAGATTCTGCTGAGGGACCGGAATAATAAAGTAAATGACTACATGAGCAAAGCGGCACGGAGGATCATAGACGATTGCCTGAAGAACGATATCGGAAGACTGGTAGTGGGATATCAGGAGACATTCCAGAGAAGTGCTGACATGGGTAAAGCGAACAATCAAAGCTTTACGTCAATCCCCTATGGAAAGCTGATCCATAAATTAGAGTATCTGTGCGAGCGTTATGGGCTCGAGTTTGTAAAGCAGGAGGAGAGCTATACATCAAAGGCCAGTTTCTGGGAAAAAGATGAAATACCTGTCTATGAAGAAGGAAAAAGAAAAGAATACCGGTTCAGTGGGAAACGAACATACCGTGGAATGTATGAGACTGGAAATGGGAGAAAGATAAATGCGGATGTGAATGGAGCGCTGAACATCCTGAGAAAAAGTAGAGTTGTGTCCCTGGAGGGGCTATACAGTAGAGGCGAAGTGGATACGCCTGTAAGAATAAGGATTGCCTGAAAACAGGGGATCAAACTTCTTAAACGGATGCGTAAGCATCCCAGAAGCCCCTACTTCTTCAAGTGGGGGTAATTCACCCTTGATATCAACGTATTTCTAAATAACGATACAATGATAAATCTTGAAATGCAGGTTACTAATGAGAGTAACTGGCCAGATCGTTCCTTGTCTTACCTTTGCCGATCTTTTGATCAGTTATACCGCGGTCAGAATTATAACGAAGCGCTTCCTGTTTACCATATTGGATTTCTTGATTTCACATTATTTCCCAATATTCCGGAGTTCTATTCTACATACAAAATGCAAAATGTAAAAAATGGCAATGTATATAGTGGCAAATTCACACTTTCTGTGGTAGACTTGAGTTGTATAGAACTTGCTACTGATGAAGACAGATTCTATGGAATCGATTATTGGGCACGTGTTTTCAAAGCCAAAACATGGGAGGAATTAAAAATGTTATCAAAGGACAATGAATATTTGCAGGAAGCTGCCGATTCTATCTACATGGCAAATGCAGATGAAATCGTACGTCAGAGATGTCTTGCCCGGGAAGAAGCGGAACGACGGGAGAGAACATTAGAACGGGATATTCGGCTGCTCAAAGAAGAAAATGAAAAATTGAAAAAGGAGATCGAAAATCTGAAAAAGAAAATAGGAGACGGAGAGTAGGTTTATAAAACAGCGGAATCTGAGCAAGCCTTATCCTTACTCAGATTCTGCCAGTATAAGCCATTTACTTAACACTATAACTGTAAATCAACTCCAAAATCACTTCCACGCATTTTTCCATAGACTGGATACATGCAAATTCAAATGGTCCATGATAGTTCTGTCCGCCGGTTCCCAGGTTCGGGCATGGAAGTCCTTTATAAGAAAGTCTTGCACCGTCCGTACCGCCCCGGATCGGCACAATCTGCGGTGTGATTCCCAGCTTTTCATAAACGGCAATCGCAGTGTCTACCAGATGCATATGGGGTTCTATCTGTTGTTTCATATTATAATAGGAATCTTTGAGTATGAGCTCTACAGTACCATTTCCATATTTGCTGTTCATATATTCGGCAGCACGGGTCATGTAGTTCTTTTTCTCTTCAAACAGATTGCGCTCATGGTCACGGATAATGTATTCGCTGACCGTTTTTTCTACATCCCCTTTAATAGAATCAAGATGAATAAAACCTTCCCGTCCTTCTGTGTGTTCCGGTTTCTGAGCTTCCGGCATCATACCCTGATATTCCATAGCCAGAAGAGCGGAATTGATCATTTTGTTTTTAGCTGAGCCGGGATGGATGCTGACACCGCGGAACGTCAGGCGTGCGGAAGCTGCATTGAAGTTTTCATACTCCAGTTCCCCGCATTCCCCGCCGTCCATTGTATAGGCAAAGTCTGCACCAAACCTTTTGACATCAAACAGGTCTGCTCCTTCACCAATTTCCTCATCCGGTGTAAAACCCACACGCACAGGTCCGTGAGGAATCTCCGGATGTGCCATTAAGAATTCAGCGGCTGTGAGAATCTCAGCCACACCGGCCTTGTCATCTGCACCCAGCAGTGTGGTGCCATCAGTCACAATCAAATCCTTTCCCACAAGATTCTTAAGTCCGGGGAAAACACTGGTGTGCATAACAATATTCTTCTCTGCGTTCAAAATAATATCATTGCCATCGTAATTGCAGATGATGGAAGGCTTGATATTATCCCCCGGAGCCGCATCCACAGTATCCATATGAGCAATAAAACCCAGAATCGTACCCTTATAATCCGGAATCGTAGAAGGTATGGTTCCAAACACATAACCATATTCATCACAGGAAATATCAGTAAGACCCATCTGCTTCATCTCCTCTGCCAGCATAGCTGCAAAATCGAGCTGACCCGCTGTACTTGGATGGGTGCCGGATGAGGAATCTGAGGTAGTATCAAAAGAAATATAGTGTAAAAATCTGTCTGTAACATTCATAAAATGAAAACTTCCTTTCTGTGATACAAAAGTATACTTTTTTGTAATTCCTTATGGAAAGGGACGGAGAATCTCTGGTATTTTTAAGAAGCAGGCCGCTCCTCCTCAACTCTGCACTAAGCGCGACTAATTGACGCTCAGGAGAGCCTTCGCGCCAAAGTCTTGCTAAGTGCATATTTTCGGACTCACTTTCCCCAATGCTTCTTAAAAATACCAGAGATTCTCCTGTTCAATTCCAAACGAAACAAAATGCGCCTAGAAGGAATGTATGTTAGACTTTCATCACAATGATTGCAATTTTTGAAACGGATTTTACGTGTCGAAAAGTACAACAGCTATTTTTCCCTCGCGCATTATGTTATATTTGGAAGATAACAGGAAACTTCATATCATTTTTTCAGAAGCATTGGGAAAAGTGAGTCCGAAGAGCTCCGCAACCGGCCACTGGCAGGTTGCTACACACACTAAGGCGTCCGACGCTTACGGAGACTTTGGCGCGAAGGCTCTCCTGAGCGTCAATTTAGTCGCAGTTAGCGGCTAGCTGAGGAGGAAC
>JALERM010000058.1 GCA_022764165.1 Eubacterium sp.
ACATGATTCAGGTGTGAGCAGCCTAAGCAAAAAATGAGATAATTCCTTACCGGACATGAGGAATATTTACAATAAATAATGTAGTAGAGAGGATAATCAAAATCATCTATGGAAATGAAAGAAATCCTGGAAGCATACAAAGAAGGTCGTCTTTCTCTGGAAGAGACGGAGAATTACTTTAAGAGGGAGCCATTTGAGGAAATGGACTATGCAAAACTGGATATGCACAGAAAGATCCGATCCGGTTTTCCGGAGGTGATCTACTGCAGCGGGAAGGCAGATGAGCATCTGATACAGATCGCCAAAAGGCTCTATGATGCGGATGGCTGTGTGTTTGGCACCAGAGCCAGTGAGCATCAGTACGAAGTGGTACGGGAGGTTATTCCGGAGATCATCTATGATCCCATCTCCCATATCCTGAAAGCACTTCCCAGAGACAGAAAAGAACCTGTGGGTAGGATCGCAGTCTGTACAGCCGGTACGGCGGACATTCCCGTGGCGGAGGAAGCAGCTCAGACGGCGGAATATTTTGGCGGAAGAGTGGAACGGATTTTTGATGTGGGTGTCAGCGGTCTGCATCGTCTGCTGTCCCGGCTGGAAACAATCCAGCAGGCCAACTGTATCATAGCGGTAGCCGGCATGGAGGGTGCACTGGCCAGTGTGATCGGCGGGCTGGTGGACAAGCCGGTGATTGCTGTGCCCACATCGGTAGGATACGGTGCCAGTTTTCATGGCGTATCGGCTCTTCTGACCATGATCAATTCCTGTGCCAACGGAATTGCGGTGGTGAATATTGACAATGGATATGGAGCCGGTTATATCGCTACACAGATTAACCGGATGGGAGTACATGAAAAATAGCCTGCTGATCTGGAAAAACGGCCGGCAGAAGATGAGGTGCAGCTTATGAAAATTTCAACAAAAGGAAGATATGCGCTGCGGATTATGGCAGACCTTGCTTCTCACAATAATGGCGAATATATTCGTCTCAAAGATATTTCGGAACGGCAGGCTGTGACAGTAAAGTACATGGAACAGATCATGCCGCTGCTGACAAAAGCGGGATATGTAAAAAGTTACAGAGGAAATAACGGCGGCTATATGCTGGCCAGGAATCCGGAGGAGTATACCGCAGGGGAGATACTGCGCACGGTAGAAGGCAGTCTTGCGCCCATTCCCTGTATCGAAGATCATCCCAACCGCTGCCCCAGAAAGGAGATCTGCTCTACGCTGAGTTTCTGGGAAGGATTGGGTAAAGTTGTAGATCAATATGTGGACAGTGTGACACTGGCAGATTTTATCAGGGAAGAAAAACCATCTGAAAAATGATGACATTAAAGATAATTTTTTGACTTTTAATCCTATTTGACAGATAGGATACAGGGGATATCAGATGAGAAATAACTTCCGTAAGGAAAGTGTGGAATATATGAGTGTGGATTTTACTAATCCTGAAGTTAAGAAATATATGCTGGACGGAAAGTTCGGCCTGGAGAAAGAAAGTCTCAGAGTGACTCCTGAAGGATTCCTTTCTCATACGCCGCATCCGTTTCCGGATAATCCCAACATGGAACGTGATTTTTGTGAAAATCAGACAGAGCTGATTACTGACGTACAGGACAGTGTGGATGCGGCATGGAAGCAATTGAAGGAGCTCCATGAGAAAGCTGTAAGAACTCTTCTCAAACAGAAATCTGGCCCGGAATATCTCTGGCCCTTTTCCAATCCGCCCTACGTCAAAGGTGAGGATGATATTCCGATTGCGGTCTATCAGGGAAAATTGAAAAGAAAAGAAGAATACCGCAAATATCTGGCTGCCAAATACGGCAAGAAGAAAATGTTGTTTTCCGGTATTCATTTTAATTTTTCTTTTTCGGATGAATTTCTGCATGAAAGTTATAAAAATGCAGGTTGTGACTCTTTTCAGGAATATAAAAATCAAATATATCTGGAGCTGGCAGCGAAGGTGACAAGGTATGGCTGGCTGATTGTTTACCTGACAGCGGCCAGTCCAGTGATGGACGGTTCGTATTTTCAGGATGATGAACTGGGGAAAACCGTTATAAAGAATTATGCATCGCCCAGGTGCAGTGAAATCGGGTATTGGAATTCTTTTATTCCTGCTTTGGACTATGGAAATATGGATGATTATGTTGGCAGTATTCAATCCTATATTGAAAAAGGCTGCCTTCGGGAAGCTGCGGAATTATACTATCCTGTCCGGTTGAAACCAGCCGGGGAGAATACACTGGAACACCTGAAAGAGTCAGGCGTCAATCACATCGAGCTTCGCATGCTGGATTTGAATCCACTGTCACCGGTGGGCGTGATGAAAGAGGATCTTGTGTTTATACATTTGCTTCTTTTATACCTGCTGGCTCAGGAAAGCAGCGATTTTGAACGTTTTGAGCAGCTGATGGCGATTAAAAATGAAAAGCGTGCGGCAAAATATGAAGAAAGGGATATATGGATTGAAACAGGATGGAATCAGGCTGTTTCGGTCCGTGATGCAGCCCTGGACGTACTTTTTGGAATGGAGAATTTTTTTGAAGAATGTGGTCATCCGGAAATGCTGGAGGCTATTTATTTCCAGGAAGAGAAAGTTCTCTGTGGGGAAAAACGTTATGCAGTCAGAATTAAGAAAGAATTCTGCCGGGATTATGTAAAAAAAGGTATGCTTCTGACAAAAGAATATGCTGAGAAGTTATAGAAAGAGGAGAAAATGATCAATCAGTTTTCAAGAACAGAATTACTGATCGGAACAGAAAATATGACAAAACTATACAATGCCCGGGTGGCGGTTTTCGGAATCGGCGGCGTGGGCGGTTATGTGGTGGAAGCACTGGCAAGAAGCGGTGTGGGAACACTTGATCTGATAGACAGTGATCAGGTTTGTCTGACGAACCTGAACAGACAGATTATAGCTACCAGAAAAACCATTGGTCAGTATAAAGTTGACGCCGCAAAAGAGCGGATTCTGGAAATCAATCCGGATGCAGTGGTTCACGTATACAAAACGTTTTATCTGCCGGAAAACAAAGACCAGTTTGATTTCCGACAGTATGATTACGTAGTGGATGCCATCGATACAGTAAGCGGCAAGCTGGCTCTGGCAGAACAGGCACATGCAGCCGGAGTGCCGATCATCAGCTCCATGGGAGCCGGCAATAAGATGGATCCCACGGCATTTCGAGTGGCAGATATCAACCAGACATCCGTCTGCCCCCTGGCCAAAGTGATGCGCCGGGAACTAAAGAAAAGAGGAATACCCGGTCTGAAAGTAGTTTATTCAGAAGAAAAACCACTTTCCCCGTATCCCGGTGTGGAAGTGGATACCCAGGAACAGAGAAGACAGACACCGGGGAGCAACGCTTTTGTACCATCGGTAGTGGGGCTGATCATTGCTGGGGAAGTAATAAAAGATTTGATTTTGCCAGAACCGGAGATGTTGTTATGATGGATAGATATGAAAAACTGGAGTGTTTGAAGAGGATTTTGGAGGAGATGCAGTCGGTGGCTGTGGCATTTTCCGGTGGGGTGGATTCTACTTTCCTGCTGAAGGTTGCCCACCAGGTTTTGGGTGACAGGGTACTGGCAATCACTGCCTATTCCGGTTCTTTTCCTCAAAGGGAGAAGCAGGAAACGGTTGCTTTCTGTGAAAAAGAAGAAATACGCCAGATTCTGTTTGATGCTTCTGAGGCACAGAAAGAAGGATTTTTGAAAAATCCGGAGAATCGCTGTTATATCTGTAAAAAGGGATTATTTACCGGCATCCGTAACATCGTCTTTGATAATAAGATGAACTATGTGGCAGAAGGTTCCAATCTGGATGATCTGGGTGATTATCGGCCGGGTCTGAAAGCGATAGAGGAACTGCAGATCCGCAGCCCCTTGAGAGAAGCAGGGATGACAAAAGAGGATATCCGGCAGCTTTCACGTGAAATGAATCTGCCTTCCTGGAATAAACCGTCCTTTGCGTGTCTGGCCTCCCGGTTTGTGTATGGGGAACCTATTACAAAGGAAAAGCTGCAGATGGTGGAAGAGGCGGAAGAGTATCTGAGAGATATGGGATTTCAGCAGTTCCGTGTGCGAGTACACGGCAATTTAGCCAGGATTGAAGTATTGCCGAAAGACATGAATCGTCTGTTTGAAAACAGGGAAAATATCAGCAAAAAACTGAAAATGCTGGGATTTTCTTATGTAACGGCTGATCTGATGGGATATCGAACCGGCAGTATGAATGAGCCGTTGGCACAGGAAAACAAAAATCAAAAGACTGAATAGATGGAAGGAGCCATTTTTAATGAAGAAAAAAGCAGTAATTGCCATGAGCGGTGGTGTTGATTCCAGTGTGGCCGCTTATCTAATGAAGGAGCGGGGATTTGAGTGCATCGGAGCTACCATGAAATTATATCAAAATGATGATGTGGGCATTCCGAAAGAACAGAGTTGCTGTTCCCTTGACGATGTGGAAGATGCCAGACAGGTGGCACAGACGCTGGGTATGCCATTTTATGTATTGAACTTTTCTGACAGATTTCGGGAAGATGTGATAGACCGGTTTGTCAGTGCCTATGAAAATGGACGTACCCCCAATCCCTGCGTGGACTGCAACCGATATCTGAAATTCGAAAAATTGTTTACCAGGGCAAAGGAACTGGACTTTGATTACGTGGTGACAGGACATTATGCACAGATCGTATACGATGAGGAGAAAAAAAGATATCTGCTGAAAAAAGCAGTGGATCCTGCAAAGGATCAGAGTTACGTATTATATTCCTTGACCCAGGAACAACTTGCCCATACCATGTTCCCACTGGGAGGATATACCAAACCGGAAGTACGTGCCATAGCTGAAGAACATGGATTTATCAATGCAAGAAAACATGACAGTCAGGATATCTGCTTTGTACAGGAAGGCAGTTATGCAGACTTTATCGAACAGTATACCGGAAAAAAATATCCGGAAGGTCTGTTTGTAGACAGGGAAGGCAAAGAACTGGGCAGACATAAAGGAATCATCCGCTATACCATAGGGCAGCGAAAAGGACTGGGAATCTCATTCTCACAGCCTATGTTTGTATCCCGCGTCAATCCGGAAGACAATACCGTAGTGCTTGGACCAAGCGAAGAACTGTTTTCCAAAAGCTTCGATGCCGCAGATATCAACCTGATCTCCGTTGATCAGATAGAAGGCAGCATGCGTGTGAAAGCAAAAGTGCGCTACCGTCAGCCCGAACAGTGGGCCACCGTCACCCAGACCGGAGAAGACACCCTCCACATCGAATTTGACGAACCCCAAAGAGCCATCACCAAAGGACAGGCTGTGGTACTGTATGATGGAGATGTAGTCGTGGGAGGAGGGACTATACAATAATTATTTTTGGGTTTTTCTGAATCGGTGGCAGGCAAGTTTTGAATCACAAATAAACCCCTCTGCCTAGTTTTTCTTTATATTTCCCCGGTGTCATCCCCAGCTGCTGCCGAAACGTTGTGCAGAAGGATGTGACATCACGAAATCCGCAGGAGTATGCTGTCTCTGTGATGGAGTGTTGCTGGCTTTGCAGTAGTTCAATGGATGCGTGAATACGATATTGCTGCAGGTATTGTTTTGGCGAGATGCCCGACTGTTTGATGAATATTTTATATAAGTAGGTGCGGTCGATTCCCACATAGTCTGCGATGTCCTGGATTTTCAGGTCATAGGTATAATTATTTTTGATATAGTCAAGAGCTGCCTGATAATACTCCTCCTCGTAAGAAAGTGTTCTGGATTGTTGTGCGGGCATTTTGGCAAAGACGGTGAGAAGTCTGGCACTCAAATCCAGTGTATTGTGCTCCGGCTGGAGAAACGCATCTGTCAGTGAAGCCATCGGCTGGCAGCATTCTGTATGTTCAGAAAGAAATACCGGTGAGTGGTGCAGGGCAGTATTTTTCAGGATTTCTTCTACCGCTGAACCGTCAAAACCCACCCAGGCATATTCCCAGGGATTTGAATGATCAGCCTGATAAAAATGAGATTTCATTGGTTCAATCAAAAATGCATTACCTGCATGCAGAGTCCAGACTTGCTGGTTGTAGCGGAAACTGCCGCAGCCCTGCAGTACCACATGAAGAAGATAATGTGGACGGATAGCGGGTCCCCAGGAATGGCCGGGGCTGCATTGTTCCCGCCCGCAGTAATAGATTCGTAGAAAATCAGGATGCCGGTTGTTCATATATATCTCCTTATGCAACATTTTATATATTTCTGGAAACAAAGCCAATAGGCTTTTCTTATCAGCTATTATATAATATAACCACAAAAAAGAAAAGAAGAGAAGATTATTTATGCAACAAAAGGAGGATATATTGTGAGTATCATATTTCATGAAAAATCAGGGGAATTTCATCTTACCAACGGAAAAATCAGCTATATTATGGAAATTATGGAAAACGGGCAGATGGGACAATTATACTATGGAAAGGCAATCCGTGACAGGGAATCTTTCTGTCATCTCCACGAAGAAATGCCAAGATCACTGATGGCAGGTGCAGTGGAAAGTAATGACGTGCTGTCCATGCAGTATATGAACCAGGAGTATCCGTCGTATGGTACCAGTGATTATCGGATGCCGGCTTTTACAATCCTGCAGAAAAATGGAAGCAGAATCAGTAATTTTACGTATCGTTCCCATGAAATCTATCAGGGGAAAAAGGGTATAGAACCGCTTCCATCCACCTATGTGGAAAATCCGGGCGAGGCGGAGAGCCTGGAAATACTTCTGGCCGATGATTTGACAGGAGTAGAACTGACATTGACCTATACGATTTATGCTGATGAGGCTGTGATTACCAGACATGCCAGATTTCAGAATAGAGGGGAAGAGCCGGTGGTGCTGGATCGGGCTCTCAGTGCATGTGTAGAATTTAAAGACAGTGATTTTGAAATGATTCATCTGGCAGGTGCATGGGCGAGAGAACGGTATGTGAAGACGAGAAAACTGGAAATGGGTATTCAGGCGATTCAGAGTCTTCGTGGTGCCAGCAGCTCGGAGCATAATCCATTTCTGGCACTGAAACGACCGGATGCCAATGAAAAGCAGGGTGAAGTATATGGTTTCAGTTTTGTGTACAGCGGCAACTTTATTGCCCAGGTGGAAGTAAATACTCACGATATGACACGCGTGACCATGGGAATTCATCCGGAAATGTTTTCCTGGCAGCTGGAAACAGGTGAAACCTTCCAGACCCCTGAAGTAGTGATGGTATACAGCAATCAGGGACTGAATCAGATGAGTCAGACATACCACCGTCTGTATAAGACCCGTCTGGTACGGGGTGAGTGGAGAGACCAGCCCCGCCCGATTCTCCTGAATAACTGGGAAGCTACCTATTTTGACTTCACAGAAGAAAAAATATTGAAAATCGCCCGGAAAGCCAAAGATGCAGGCGCAGAACTATTTGTTCTGGATGATGGCTGGTTTGGCGCAAGAAATGATGATTATCGAGGACTGGGTGACTGGTATGTCAATTTGGAAAAACTTCCTTCCGGAATCAAAGGACTTTCTGAGAAAATAGAAGAAATGGGTCTGAAATTCGGTCTCTGGGTAGAACTTGAGATGGTGAATAAAGACAGTGATCTGTACCGGGCACATCCTGACTGGGTGATTGGAGCTCCGGGAAGATATGAAAGTCCTTCAAGACATCAGCATATATTGGATTTTTCACGTAAAGAAGTGGTAGATGGCATCTATGAAATGATATCCAAAATCATCCGGGAATCAAAAATTTCCTATATCAAATGGGATATGAACCGGTATATGACAGAACCATTCTCCAAAGGCGGAACTCCGGAAGACCAGGGAAAACTGATGCATCGATATATTCTGGGAGTATATGATCTGTACACCAGACTGACTCGTGAATTTCCACATATCCTTTTTGAATCCTGTGCCAGCGGCGGCGCAAGATTCGACCCGGCCATGCTGGCTTTCGCTCCACAGACCTGGACCAGCGATGATACCGATGCCGGGGAAAGAATGAAGATCCAGTATGGAACATCCTATGTATACCCACTGGTATCCATGGGTTCCCATGTGTCCGCTGTTCCGAACCACCAGATGTTAAGAAACACACCTCTGGCAACCAGAGCAAATGTAGCTTATTTTGGAACCTTTGGATACGAGCTGGATTTGAATCTGCTGGAAAATGAAGAGATAAAACAGGTAAAAGCCCAGATAGAATTTATGAAAAAATATCGCCGGCTGATACAGATTGACGGAGATTTCTACCGTCTTGTGAATCCTTTTGAAGGAAACGACACCGCATGGATGGTAGTATCCAAAGACAAAAAAGAAGCCATCGCAGCCTTCTATCAGAGATTAAACAAGGTAAATGCCTCCTGGCTGCGCCTGCGACTGGAAGGACTGGATGAAGAAAAACTCTATCAGGTAACCTACCATTCCGGTCATGCCAATGAAGAACCGAAAGTGGTACTTGAAGCCTATGGGGACGAACTCATGAACGCAGGACTGGTAATCGACAGAAACGAACTGAACCGCAACGGAGGGGACTTTGCATCCGTGCTATATACACTGAAAGAAATATAGGATTTGTTTGATTTGGAGGGGGACGGAGAATCTCTGTGATTTTCAGAAGCAGGCCGTTCCTCCTCAACTCTGCACTAAGCGCGACTAATTGACGCTCAGGAAAGCCTTCGCGCCAAAGTCTTGCTAAGTGCACATTTTCGGACTCACTTTCCCCAATGCTTCTGAAAATCACAGAGATTCTCCTGTCTCATCCCCAAACGAAACAAAATGCGCCGCGGAAAAAATGTATGTTGGACTTTTATCACAAGACTTTTTCAGCTGTCGAAACAGTGCATTTATTGTGAAAAAAGTTCAACACACATTCTTCCCCGGCGCAACGATGCTTTGTGAGGAATAGAACAGGAAACTTCATATCATTTTTTCAGAAGCATTGGGGAAAGTGAGTCCGAAGATCCGACGCTTACGGAGACTTCCTTGCTCAGGCTCTCCTGAGCAAGGATTTAGTCGGAGTTAGCGGCTAGCTGAGGAGGAACGGCCTGCTTCTGAAAAAATGATATGAAGTTTCCGTCCCTTTTCCACAACAAAACTCATCCCTTATTTATTGCGATGCCCCCTATACTTCTCTTCACAATACTTGCATCGATAGATTTCTTTTTCTTTATCTGTCAGGATGAATACCTGATCCAGCTCCTGTTCAATAGAAGTGATACATCTTGGATTCTTGCATTTGATCACGTTGACAACCTGTTTTGGAAGATGCAGTTCTTTTTTCTCTGTGATCTCACCGTTTTTGATCACGTTGACGGTAATGTTATGGTCGATAAATCCGAGAATATCCAGATCCAGCATGTCTACAGAGCATTCTACTTTGATGATGTCTTTTTTCTGCATTTTGTTGCTTCGTGCATTTTTGATGATGGCAACGCAGCAGTCCAGTTTGTCCAGCTTCAGGTCATGATAGATTGTCATGGCTTTGCCGGCTTTGATATGGTCGAGTACAAATCCTTCTTCAATACGTCCTACATTTAACATACTTCCACCTCCAGTAAGGTCAGAATCAATGCCATACGCACATATACGCCGTACTGAACCTGGCGGAAATACGCCGCTCTTGGATCTGAATCCACTTCAACAGAAATTTCGTTGACACGGGGAAGTGGATGAAGAACCAGCATATCAGGACGGGCAAGCTGCATTTTTTCCTTGTCCAAAATATAGAAATCTTTCATACGAACATAGTCATCTTCGTTAAAGAAACGTTCTTTCTGAACACGGGTCATATAAAGAAGATCCAGTTCCGGCAGAGCATCTTCCAGGCGAATCACCTCTTTGAATTCATGTCCGCTAGCTTTCAGAACATCATCGCGAATATAATCCGGAATACGAAGTTCTTCCGGAGAAATCAGTACAAATTTGACACCTTCATATCGTACCAGTGCTTCAATCAGGGAGTGAACCGTACGACCAAACTTCAGGTCTCCGCAAAGTCCGATGGTGATATTGTCAAGATGTCCTTTCAGAGAACGGATGGTCAGAAGGTCAGTAAGTGTCTGTGTGGGATGCTGATGTCCGCCGTCACCGGCATTGATCACCGGAATGGATGAAGCCAGGGATGCAACCAACGGTGCACCTTCTTTCGGATGGCGCATCGCACAAATATCTGCAAAACAGGAGACAACACGGATGGTATCTGCTACACTTTCGCCTTTTGAAGCAGAACTGGAATCCGCAGAGGAAAAACCAAGAGCTTTCCCACCAAGATTCATCATAGCGGCTTCGAAACTGAGACGGGTTCTGGTACTCGGTTCATAGAATAAAGTCGCAATTTTCTTTCCATCGCATGCATGTGCATATTTTTCCGGATTTTTTTCAATATCATTGGCCAGGTCAAGAAGCTGATCAAGCTCTTCTACTGAAAAATCCAGAGGACTCATAAGATGTCTCATGTGATACCTCCTTAGTGGTTCGAAATTTTACGGCAAGAAAAATATCTCAGACCGTTATCTACCATATGATATACTAAAACGGGGCTGATTTCAAGATAAAATAGGAATTTTGTCGTTATAGTTAAGATAATAATAAATAAAATTGCACTTCTTGTTCCTTGTCAATTCTGACAGAGTGTACTATAATGAAAAGAAAATCTGTAAAGGATTGTATATCTATGGAGTATGAAAAAGCAAGAAGTTATATTGACGAGAGCCATCGCTTTGGCGGAGAAGTAAGTCTGAAAGCAATTACGGGTTTTCTGGCACGGCTGGGGAATCCACAGGATGATCTTCAGTTTATACATATTGCAGGAACCAATGGAAAGGGAAGTGTAGGTGCTTATCTGGCATCGGTTCTTCAGGAAGCCGGTTATAAGATTGGAAGATTTGTATCTCCCACTCTTTATGCTTACCGGGAACGGATTCAGATCAATGGCAATTATATTGCCCGCGAAGATTTTGGAAGACTGATGGACCCCATTGCCGGTGTCATTGAGGAGATAAAAAAGAATCAGGAGCCGCTGCCATCTCCCTTTGAGATTGAGACTGCACTGTCTTTCTTATATTTCCGGGAGCAGAAGTGTGATCTTGTTCTTCTGGAATGCGGCATGGGCGGACTGAATGATGCAACGAATGTGATAAAAAATACACAGCTGGCAGTGATTACGTCGATCAGTATGGACCACATGGAATATCTGGGAGAAAGCATCGGAGAAATTGCCCGGCAGAAGGCAGGAATCATCAAACCGGGAGCCACCGTGGTGACCTGTCTGCAGAGACCGGAGGCGGCTGCGGTTATTTCCTCTGTCTGCAGAGAGGGGAGAAATCTTCTGGCGGTAGGAAAGGCATATGATGCCCGGGTGCTGAAGTCTGATCTGGAACATATGACCTTCACTTATCGGGGAGAGACATGGACCATTCATCTGGCCGGTGCTCATCAGCTGGAGAATGCGGTGCTGGCACTGACAGGAATTCAGGCACTGATTGACAGAGGGTATGAGATTTCCGTGCAGCAGATAAAAGACGGACTGGAAAAAACCAGGTGGAACGGAAGATTTACTGTGTTAAGGGAGAATCCTTATTTTATTGTTGACGGTGCACATAATCCGGACGCTGCTTTGAAACTGAAAAAATCATTGGACATGTATTTCCCGGGGAAAAGAAAGATTTTTCTGATGGGAGTATTCAAAGATAAGCAATATGATAAAATCGCTGAGATTCTGGCTCCTGTAGCAGATACGGTGATCGCCATGGAAACTCCGGATAATCCGAGAGCACTTCCTGCAAAACAGCTGGCTGAAACGGTGTCATCATATAATGACAGAGTTTTAACCGCAAAAAGTCTGGAGCAGGCAGTGGAACTGGGATTTCAGACAGCAAAACCAGAGGATGTGATCGTAGCCTTTGGCTCGCTTTCTTTTATTGGGGATCTGACGAAAATCGTCAGTAAAGAGGATAATAGAAAAGATATATAGAACAGGAGATTATAATGTTGGATTTACTGGAAATCAGAGAGAAGATTGATGCAATTGACAGTCAGATGGTGAAACTGTTTGAGGAAAGAATGCAGCTTTGTTCAGATGTTGCGGCGTACAAGATTGAGAATGGCAAAGAAGTGATGGACCGCAAAAGAGAGCAGGAAAAGCTGGATGCGCTTGGAAAGCTGGCGTCTAATTCATTTAATCAGGTGGGTGTGGAAGAACTTTTCAGACAGATTATGGCGATGAGCAGGAAATTGCAGTATCGTCTGCTGCAGGAAAAAGGTGTCGGGGAGCCAATTCCGTTTGAAAAAGTAAGTTCTGTGCCCATGCAGAAAGCCCGTGTGGTATTTCAGGGGGTAGAAGGTGCCTATAGCTTTACTGCTATGCACAGCTTTTTTGGTGAATCCATTGAAAATTTCAATGTGGAGACCTGGCGGGAAGCCATGGAAGCCATTAAAAACGGGGAAGCAGATTATGCAGTACTTCCCATCGAGAATTCAACTGCCGGTATTGTGGCGGATATCTATGACCTTCTGGTAGAATACCATCACAGTATTGTGGGTGAGCAGATCATACAGGTGGATCACGCTCTGATGGGCCTGAAGAACAGCAGTTTATCAGATATTAAGACCGTATATTCTCATCCGCAGGCACTGGCTCAGTGTAAAAAGTTCTTGGAGCGTCATCCGGAATGGAAAGCAGAAACTTATATCAATACTGCTATGGCGGCAAAAAAAGTGAAGGATGATGGAAATATGACCCAGGCGGCAATCGCCAGTCCTTACGCTGCTCAGTGTTTTGGACTGCAGATTCTGAAGCCGCATGTATTCTCCAGCGAGCATAATTCCACCAGATTTATTATTGTCTCAAAATATGAGATGTATGCGGAGGATGCCGGTAAGATCAGCATATGCTTTGAAATCCCACATGAGAGTGGAAGTCTGTATAATATTCTGTCGCATTTTATTTATAATAATCTGAATATGACCAAGATTGAATCCCGGCCGATTCAGGGAAGAAACTGGGAATACCGTTTCTTCGTGGATTTTGAGGGAAATCTGGGAGACAGTGCAGTGAAAAATGCATTGAGGGGAATCAGAGAAGAAGCAAATGAGCTTCGCATACTTGGCAACTATTAATAGGAAAGGTGGTAACTGTTGGAACAGGAACAGTTACGAAGGTAATACAAATGACAGGAATCAGAGAATGTATTTTGTACAGAGATTTTGAGCAGGGGGAGCTTCTGGAACAGATGACAGAACTGATGGAAGATGTGAATCATCCCAAGGTTCTTTACGGAAAGTCCGGAACGTATTTTTCCTGTATTCATCAGCTGGTGGAGATGGCGGGAAGTTACGGATTCTCAGGAAATCTGTGGCATAACTACCTGACATTTCTGCTGGTAAATAAGGAAAATGCATTCAGCATGGCGTGTGAAATTGTAGGACCTGTGGATGGCAGCATCAATGCATTTGCCAGACACGATTTTGCTATATTTAAAGAATTATTTGACTTTGATCTGAAGCGTTTTGAGGCACTGTATCCTTCTCTGGACAGCAGCCTGGTGACTGATTACAAGAATATCAATGAACACAGCAAGCTGTTTAATAAAAGAATCCGTGACAGAATCTGCCATCTGGCTATTCGTCTGGCGGAGGCAGAAGATGTGGATGCTTTTATGGCAGAGATGGTTCAGTTTTATAAAGAGTTCGGTGTGGGCAAACTGGGACTGCACAAAGCATTCCGCATCGACGGTGATGTGAAACCGGCGAGAATTGTACCGATCACGAATATTGCCCATGTTCATCTGGATGATCTGGTGGGTTATGAAATTGCAAAACAAAAGCTGATTGATAATACGGAAGCCTTTGTGGAGGGAAGACGCGCCAACAACTGCCTGTTGTTCGGAGATGCCGGAACCGGAAAGTCTTCCAGTATCAAAGGAATATTAAACCAGTATTATGATCAGGGACTGCGTATTATTGAAGTGTATAAGCATCAGTTCAAAGACCTGAATGATGTAATTGCACAGATTAAGAACAGAAATTATAAATTTATCATATATATGGATGATCTCTCATTTGAAGAATTTGAGATAGAATACAAGTATCTGAAAGCGGTGATTGAAGGAGGTCTGGAGAAGAAACCGGACAATATTCTGATCTATGCCACATCGAATCGCCGTCATCTGGTAAGAGAGAAATTTTCAGACAAAGAAGAAAGACGGGATGATCTTCATGCATCGGATACCGTTCAGGAAAAACTTTCACTGGTATCCCGTTTTGGCGTATCGATTTTCTTCTGTGCGCCGGACAAAAAACAGTTCCAGAATATTGTAAAAGTACTGGCAGAGCGCTATCACGTACAGATGCCGGAAGAGGAGCTTCTCCTGGAGGCAAACAAATGGGAACTGCAGCATGGAGGACTCTCCGGAAGAACGGCACAGCAGTTTATTGATTATTTGTG
Organism: Eubacterium sp.; assembly: GCA_022764165.1. Classification (GTDB taxonomy): domain Bacteria; phylum Bacillota; class Clostridia; order Lachnospirales; family Lachnospiraceae; genus Oliverpabstia. The sequence continues at coordinate 14,467 of JALERM010000058.1, forward strand.
CGGAAAGATGAAAAACTAAGAAGTACATGTTACTGTAAACAGTAACGAAGAGGGAGGCAGGTGGAACTATGGCAGTATTAACGTTTGCGGCTGTCGATATCGGATCTTATAATGTCATTATGGAGGTCTTTGAGATTTCAAAAAAGCAGGGGATGAAGTCCCTGGATTATGTGGAACAGAGGATTGATCTGGGGCGTGATACTTATACGAAAGGGAGAATCAGTAATGCACGTGTGCAGGAACTCTGCACCGTCCTGAATGATTTTAAACGGATCATGAAAGAGTATCAGGTTGCGGATTATCGTGTCTGTGCCACCAGTGCCCTGAGAGAAGCGGAGAACGTGGAGATTATTCTTGGAAAAATACAGTTGATTACCGGTATGCGGGTGGAAGTTCTCAGTAACTCGGAACAGCGGTTCCTGGGATACAAATCCATCGCCTGCACGGAGGCTGATTTTCCTAAAATTATTGCCAGAGGTACAGCTGTCCTGGATATCGGGGGAGGAAGTCTTCAGATTTCCCTGTTTGATAAAGACATGCTGATTACCACACAGAATATCCGTTTGGGAAATCTGAGAATCCGTCAGAGATTGCGGGATCTGGAATCCTCCACCCTGCATTATGAAACACTGGTAGAAGAATTTATTAGAAATGAAATCATCAGCTTCAAGAAAATCCACCTGAAAGACAGGAAGATTGAAAATGTGATTTTACTGGGAGATGATATTCCCAACGTCCTGGTGAACCATGTGGGTGAACAGAGGGTGATCAGGAAAGAACAGTTTATGGAATTGTATCAGAGAATCATCAGCCATTCTCCTATTGAACTGGCGATGATGCTGAATATTCCTCTTGAAAATGCAGCACTTCTTCTGCCGACGGTGATTATTTACCGACGGTTTATGGATGAGTTTGGTGCAGATACCATCTGGGCACCGGGTACGCAGCTGACAGATGGTATGGCATACGATTACGCAGAAAAGATGAAGCTGATCAAATCCACCCATCATTTTGATAATGATATTGTCATGGCTGCAAAAAATATCGGTAAGCGTTATGGAGTCAGCAAACCTCATATGCAGAGTGTGGCCAAAATTGCACTTGCAATCTTTGACGGCACGAAAAAACTGCATGGACTGGGGCAGAGAGAACGCCTTCTTCTGGAATGTGCGGTATATCTCCACGACTGCGGAAAGTATGTCAGTCTGATTGACACTGCGGAGTGTAATTATCAGATCATCATGGCAACGGAGATTATCGGTCTGTCTGCTATGGAGAGAGAAATTATAGCCCAGATCGTCCGATTCAATACCTTAAAAATGGAGTCGTATGATTCTTTGAGTAAGACATCTGATCTTGGACTGAGTGAGTATCTTACAGTCAATAAACTGGCAGCCATTCTCCGTATATCCAATGCTATGGACCGCAGCCATCTGCAGAAGATAGAACAGATTCAGGTGTCAGTGCGCGAGAATAAAATGCTGATACATCTGGTGACAAACAGGGATTATACACTGGAACAGGGACTCCTGGGCGAGAAACTGGACTTTTTTGAAGATGTTTTCGGAATCCGACCGATTCTGAAAGTAAAACGTTCTTAACGGGGGTATGAGATATGGACTATACAGAATATACAAAGCCGGAATATTTCTGGAATCGGGAGCTGAGCTGGCTTGGATTTGACGAGCGAATTTTGAATGAAGCAAAGGATAAGCATATTCCTTTGTTTGAACGGCTCAAATTTGCCAGCATCACATCTTCCAATCTGGATGAATTTTATATGGTAAGAGTGGCATCTCTGAAAGATATGGTGCACGCAGGATATGAGAAACCGGATATCGCCGGTATGTCTCCCAAGGTTCAGCTTCATCACATCAGCATTCAGACACACAAACTGGTGGAGGAACAGTATCAGACCTATAACAAATCACTGATACCGGAATTGAAAAAAATCGGACTTACGATCATCAGCAATCATGAGGATCTGACGAAAGAACAGGCTTCTTTTGTGGATCAGTATTTTGAGGAGGAAATCTATCCGGTTCTCACACCTATGGCAATGGATTCGTCCCGGCCGTTTCCTCTGATCCGGAATAAGACTCTGAATCTGGGTTCACTGATTCGAAGAAAAGACAGCAAAAAGAATAAAGAAGCACTGGAGTTTGCAACGGTGCAGGTTCCCTCTGTTCTTCCGCGATTTGTAGAACTGCCCCGGGGGAAAAAGGGGGAACGCTACGTGATTTTGCTGGAGGAAGTGATCGAGCGGAATATCGGTAAGCTGTTTTTAAGCTATGATGTGGTATGTACACATCCTTACCGGATCATGAGAAATGCGGATCTGACCATTGATGAGGATGAGGCGGCAGATCTACTGAAAGAAATTCAGAAACAGCTGAAGAAGCGGCAGTGGGGAGAGGTTATCCGTCTGGAGGCCGAGGCAGATATGGATCCGCGGCTGCTGAACATATTGAAGACAGAATTTAACAGCCGTGAGGAGGATATTTTCTCCATCAATGGTCCTCTGGATCTGACATTTCTGATGAAAATGTATGGATTGTCCGGTTTTGATGAGTATAAGATACCGGGATACACACCGCAGCCGGTGCCGGCTTTGAAAAATGATGATGATATCTTTACAAATATCAGAAAAGGTGATATTTTGCTGCACCATCCGTATTATACCTTTGATCCGGTGGTACAGTTTGTCAAAGAGGCGGCGAAGGATCCCAATGTTCTGGCAATCAAGCAGACCCTTTATCGTGTAAGCGGCAATTCGCCGATTATCGCAGCCCTTGCTCAGGCTGCAGAGAATGGAAAACAGGTTTCTGTTCTCGTGGAACTTAAGGCACGTTTCGATGAGGAACATAATATTGTCTGGGCAAAGATGCTGGAAAAAGCGGGATGTCACGTAATCTATGGTCTGTTGGGTCTGAAGACACACAGTAAGATTACTCTGGTGGTACGCCGGGAAGAAGAAGGTATCCGCCGCTATGTGCATCTGGGAACAGGTAACTATAATGATTCCACTGCGAAATTATATACGGACTGCGGCATTCTGACCTGTAATGAAAAAATCGGACAGGATGCTACCGCCGTATTCAATATGCTGTCCGGATACTCGGAGCCCAGTACCTGGAACAAACTGGTAGTAGCTCCCTTGTGGATGAGAAGCCGCTTCCTGCATCTGATCGAAATGGAAGCCGAGCATGCCCGAAAAGGTCAGAAAGCACGGATTGTTGCGAAAATGAATTCTCTCTGTGACAGTGAGATTATAGCGGCATTATATGCAGCATCGGCAGCAGGCGTAAAGATTGAACTGATCGTCCGTGGTATCTGCTGCCTGAAGACAGGAATTCCGGGGATAAGCGAAAATATCACGGTGAGATCTATTGTAGGTAATTTCCTGGAACATGCGCGTATCTTTTATTTTTACAGCAATGGACAGGAAGAAATCTATATGGGAAGTGCCGACTGGATGCCGCGAAATCTGGATAAACGGGTGGAAATTATTTTCCCGGTAGAAGATGAAAGTTTGAAAGAGGAGCTGAAACATATCCTGGATATTCAGCTTTCCGATAATACGAAAGCACATCTGCTCCTTCCTGACGGAACTTACTGTAAACCTGACAGAAGGGGAAAACCAGTCATCTGTGCACAGGATTATTTCTGTAAAGAAGCAATAGAACGTAATAAGAATCCGGAGAGTATGAAAGAATATCGTGTATTTATTCCGGCAGAGCCCGCTGAGGAATAAAACGAGTAATAGAAGAGGTCTGTCCGTGCCATTATCGTCAGGTGCGGATGGACCTTTTTGTAAGCTTTTTTTAAAGACTTTTGACAGGGGACGTGATACAATCGATAATAGTAAAGCTTGTGATAATCATGGAGGTAGTTATGAACGATATTAATATACTGGTAGTGGATGATGAAAAGGAAATTGCTGATCTTCTGGAACTGTATCTGATCAGTGACGGGTATCAGGTAAAAAAAGCGTACGATGCGATGGAAGGATTGCAGATCATGAAAAAAGAAAAAATTGATCTGGTTCTTCTGGATATTATGATGCCAAGAATTGATGGACTGGAGATGTGTCGGAAAATCAGAGAACATAATAATGTGCCGATTATCATCGTGAGTGCCAAAACACAGGAGTTGGATAAGATTGTAGGACTCACTACCGGAGCCGATGACTATGTGACAAAACCTTTCAATCCACTGGAACTGATGGCCAGAGTGAAATCCCAGCTTCGCCGCTATAAGGAACTGAATCCGGCACAGGAACAGAAAAATGAAAGCAGTATGATTCATTTAAGAAATCTGAAAATCAACAAAGAAAACCATCAGGTATTTGTGGATGATGAAAGTATCAAGCTGACGCCTATTGAATTTGACATCCTTTATCTGCTGGCATCCAACCCGGGAAAAGTTTTCAGTACCGATGAAATCTTTGAAAAAGTATGGCATGAGAGAGTTTATGAAGCAAACAATACCGTAATGGTACATATCCGTCGTCTGAGAGGAAAGATGAAAGAAGATCAGAGGCCTGAAAAAATTATTACAACTGTCTGGGGGGTAGGATATAAAATTGAAAACTAGATGGATAAAAAGTTTTGAGATTCGTATTTCCTTCTATATACTAATCAGTCTGCTTATTACGGCGTTTGCGGAATTTGTTGTAGCAGCACTGGTTTACCGGATATCCAGCGAACTTAGATATATGGGTTATCGCAGTTCCATCATGGGACCGGACGGACTGAATCCGGGATTTCGAACCATGGTACTGCTGGCAATTGGAATCGCAGTGTTTATTTGCTGTTTTTATTATCTGATCAGTGACTATATGAAATATATCAGGAAGCTGGCCAATGGTATGAAAAATATTGCACAGGGAGATTTTGAAACAGAGATTCCGGTGCAGTCAATGGATGAGTTTGGTCAGATAGCTGTCTACATGAATCAAATGCAGGAAACTGTCCGTGAAATTATGGAAAGAGAACGGGTGGCAGAGCGAACGAAAAACGACCTGATCACCAATGTGGCGCATGATCTGCGCACTCCTCTTACTTCTATCATTGGATATATCGGATGGGTCAAAGATCAGCCATCGCTGGATGCGAATATTCGGCAAAAGTATCTGGAGATTGCATGGAGAAAAGCACTGCATCTGGAACAGATGACCAATGAATTGTTTGGTTTTGTAAAACTGGAGCATAGAGAAATGACGCTTCATATGAGCAGGATTGACCTGAGACAATTGTTGGAACAGCTTTTAGATGAGGAATATCCCGGATTTGAGAAAGCAGGGCTTCGTGCTGAATTTATCTGCCGGGAAGATAGTGTCCTCCTTGTCGGTGATGGAAATCTTCTGGCTCGTCTGTTCGAAAATCTGTTGAACAATGCAGTTAAGTACGGAAAGGACGGTAAGCTGATTCGACTGGAACTGGAGTTGAAAAATCAAATGGCAGTGACACGGGTGATTAATTATGGCTATGTGATTCCGGAAGCGGAGTTATCCAATGTGTTCCGGAAGTTCTACCGGGTGGAGCAATCACGGTCTCAGGATACCGGCGGGACAGGTCTGGGACTGGCAATTGTGGAACAGATCGTCCAGCTTCACAGTGGAAGCATTACAGTGAAAAGCGATTTGCAGGGGACTGTTTTTGAAGTGGTTCTTCCTGTGAATCTGAGTGCAGAGGAGAAAACCGATGAATAAAAAGAAGACAGGAATCGTGCTGTTCCTGATCGTGTTGCTGCTGTTCCCAGGGGTGGTCAGTGCACAGAGCCAGAAAACAGAGGACCAGGTTCTGATGAATCTGGAATATGGTTTTAAGGATAATGTAAAATCAGGAAACTGTTTTCCGCTTAAAGTAACGATGCAGAATCAGGGGGCGGATATGGAGGGAAGTCTGGAAATAACCATCCCTGTGCAGGGAGATTACCACGATATTTCAGAAAATCTCTGGCTGGGAAATAGCGAATGGGCAACGATGAATGATCGTGTTTATTGTTATGAAAAAGAAGTTTCATTGGCAGCGGGAGAGGAAAAAACGGAGATATTTTATCTTGAACTGCCCCGGTTTGAAGCTGATCTGCAGGTAGTCCTGAAAGGAGAGCATGGAGTTGCAGCCAGCCAGGATCTCATACTGAATTTTTCAGAGAATAATTTACGTATATTGGTTGGTGTCATCTGTTCTGATGAGGTGGATACAGAAAAATTGGATGGGATTATGGTAGAATCCAACAGCACTTATGGAATAGAAGCGTTTGTAAAAACTATTTTACTGGAATCGGAAGATATTTATCCGAATCCAGAGGCTCTTAGTCAGCTGGATGTGCTGATCATGGATAAAGGAACGGTATGCTCTCCGGAACAGCAGGCGGCATTGGTAAGATGGGAGGAAAAAGGAGGATTTCTTCTGGAAAGAGATCAGGAAGAACTGGATGTTTTGTTTGATGATTTTCTTAATGGTGCACAGAGAAAAGATTTCGAAAAACATCTGGAGGATATGACATCGTATTCTTTCGGGGATGACACAGGAGTCAGCGAAGTTCCGGTAACAGAGAGACCATCGATGGGTAAGTATATGGTTATCCTGTGTATTTATGCAGTTATTGCAGGCCCCGGTCTTTACCTGCTTCTCAGATGGAAGAAAAAACTGAAGTATCTCTGGTCAAGTATCTGTCTGGCATCTGTTACATTTTTGCTTCTAATCTGGATGCTGGGAAAAGAGACGAATCTGTCTGCACCGGTGATCAGCAGCTGCGGTTTGTATGAACTGCAGGGAAATGTGTGGACTGAGTCGCAAAATATCGGGATACAGGCACCGTTCAATAATCCTTATTATTTATATCTGGATAATTCTTACCAATTGATGCCGATTCATCTGGGCACTGACAGTGTGCGAAAGTATTCTTCAGATACCGTGGAAACGGTGACGATTGAAATGCAGGAGGAGAGCAACAAAATTTTGCTGGAACAGATGTCTGCATTTACACAGGTTGGATTCTCTCTGAAAAAGAGTCATGTGTTGAAAGACGAAGAAATCGTTAAAATAAATCTGGAAGGAAACGGAAACAGTATATGGGGAACATGGGAAAATCCTACCGGATATCAGATAAACAATGCAATGCTTGTGATGAAAAACAGGGCTGCCATTCTGGGAAATCTTCTGTCACATGAAAGTGGAACAGTCAGTGGTGAACCATTGTATTCCTGCGGCAACGGAGGAACAGAAGTATTGATGAAAGAAAGAATGGATTTTTCAGAATATGAGTTTCCGGAATATGAAATTACCAATATGGTAGGAGAAATATGGAAAAAACTTCGCAGCAGTGATGATTCGGAGGCATGGCTGATTGGAATCGTTGATAATCCGGACCTGAGTTTTCAGATGAATTCCGGTTATCGGGTTTATGGGACCACCTTGTTCGCTGCTCCTGTTACCATTGACTGGAATCCGGATGGAACTTTATGGATTCCTAATCTGGAGGCAAGGGGTGTTTCTGTGAGCGGTGAATTCAGTGAGGACACCAATCTGATGTACGGGAATGCAGCGGTGGTAGAGTATTCCCTGGGTGAACTGGAGAATGTGAAGTCAATGACATTATTCGATGCGGAATATGATGAGAGAAAGTATTATTATGCATTCCGTGGTAATGTGGCACTCTATTGTTGGGAAACACAGTCTTTTGAGGAAATAGAAAACTGGGATATGACCTTAAGTGGTAAAGAGCTTACCCGTTATCTGTCTTCAGATCATACCATCAGGGTGCAATATCTTCTGGATGATTCACTGAAAAATATAGCGGATCGCTCCTGTATGCTTCCGTGTATATGTGCAGAAGGAAAGGCGAAAGAGTATGCTTCAGATCAGTAACTTATATAAAAAATATAATACCGTTCTTGCGTTGGCCGGACTGCATATGGAAATACAAAAAGGTCAGCTGTACGGTTTTGTCGGACCGAACGGTGCAGGAAAGACGACCACGATCCGAATTATTTCCGGACTTTTGAAACCGACCAGAGGGGAGGTCTGGATTGACGGGATACGTGTTGAAAAAAATCTAAAAGTTCTGAAAGATAAAATTGGATATATCCCGGATTTCTTTGGTGTCTATGATAATCTGACCGTGATGGAGTATCTGGAATTTTATGCATCTGCTTACGGGATTTATGGAAAAGAGAGTACGGTGCGTGCCCGTCAGGTGCTCGAGCAGGTGGAACTTGAAAGGGTAGAGGATCATTTCGTAGATGAACTTTCCAGGGGAATGCAGCAGAGACTTTGTCTTGCCCGGGCGTTGATTCATAAACCGCAGCTTCTGGTCATGGATGAGCCGGCTTCCGGTATGGATCCCGGAGCAAGAAGGGTTCTTAAAAATGTCTTGAGAAGTCTTTGCAGAGACGGCTATACGGTGCTGATCAGTTCGCACATTTTGTCGGAACTGTCCGACATGTGTTCTAATGTAGGTATTATTAATCAGGGGAAAATGATTCTTCAGGGCGATATGGACGAAATCATGTGTTCAATTGACAGTGCCAATCCGATTTTAATTACCATATATAGTGAACTTGAGAAAGCCCTGCAGTTCCTGAAACGTCATCCGCTGGTGGGGCGGATTTCCATTGACAGAAATAGGATTTCCATCCTTTTTTCAGGAAGTAAAGAAGAAGAGGCATTATTGATGCGGGAAATGATCGAACAGGGAATCTTAATATCCTCATTTACCAGAGAACACAACAGCCTGGAATCGGTGTTCTTTCATCTGGTAGATTCTGAGGCGGGAGGGAAAAATGAGAATTAATCCGGTACTGGAAAATGAAATGAAACGGTCCATGCGGTCGATGAAAGCATCATGGATTATTTTTGTGGTAAATTTGCTGCTGACGATCGTGGCAGTTACCACATACTTTGGAATCGGCGGGCCGAGAGGATATCTGACATCGGGTCAATTCCGGTTTCCTGTCCGTTGTTATATGATGATGGCATATGTATTATTTGCGATGGTATGTCTGCTTGTGCCCGGAGTGGCCGGGGGTTCGATTGTGATTGAAAGAGAGCGAAGAACCCTGGATATACTGCTCACTACACAGCTGAGCCCGTGGAAAATAATTATCGGAAAACTGGAATCTTCTCTGTGTATGATCTTTTTAATCTCTTTTTCTGCATTACCTGCGGTTTCTTTGATTTTAGTGTTCGGAGGAGTATCACTCTGGGATCTGCTGATGCTGGTATGCATTTTGGTTGTTTCAGGAATCTATGTGGGAAGTATCGGGATATTCTGTTCGGCGATTATGAAGAAAACTACCATGGCTACCATTACATCCTATACAATAGTGCTTGTATTGACGGCAGGTACGATCCTGATCATCATTGCGATTAGTTATCTGATGGGAATTCGGGCGGAACAGATTGGTGATTACGGTGCAATCAATATCGGCAGCTGGATTTATATTATGTTGCTGAATCCGCTTGTCAGCTATTTTGGTCTTCTGACCGGACAGGTAGGAAGTAGATATGAATTGTTGGAACTGTTCAGCAGAGTAGGTGAATATTCAGGTGATTATATCGTTGTTCATATGCTGGTAATCTCGATTGCAGTTCAGATGCTGATTTCCTGTATTCTGCTCATACTGGCGGGAATCAACATTAATCCCCTTCGTAAATAGTATTTAATTTTATTTTTTATTTGTATATTATGTAAAATCGGGTTATAATGATTACAGATGCAGGCGTACCTGATGCCTGCAGAATATGTGATACGGGGTACTTGATGATGATGTACGAAGTTTGGGAAAAAGAGGTGAGTGTATGAAATTTGATATGCACTGCCATACAAAAGAAGGTTCCATGGATGGAAAAGTAATGATAGAAGAGTATATCCGGGTTTTGAAGCAGAAAGGATTTGGCGGTATGCTGGTGTCGGATCATAACTCTTACGATGGTTACCGGGAATGGCGAGATTCAATTAAAGGGAAGACATATACGGACTTTGTTGTTTTAAAAGGTGTGGAATATGACACTATTGACTGTGGGCATATGCTGGTTATCATGCCGGAAGGAGTGAAGCTGAAGCTACTGGAACTGCGGGGGCTTCCGGCTCAGATTCTGATTATGATCGTCCACAGGTACGGCGGTATTGTGGGACCTGCCCATCCGTTTGGAGAAAAATATCTCAGTATGATGAAAACACAGGCACGGAAGAAGTTCCATATGGAACGTATTGAAAGTCTGATGCATCAGTTCGATTTTGTTGAGATCTTTAATGCCTGTGAGTCTGAGGAGGTTAATGATAAAGCAGCCCGTCTGGCAAGGAAGTTTCATAAGCCTGGATTTGGAGGAAGCGATGCACATCGTGTGGACTGTATCGGTATGGGCTATACCAGTCTGCCGGACGACATCCGCTGTGAGTCAGATTTGATACGATATGTAAAGCAGACCCCTTACATTAAGTGTGGCGGCACCCGATATAACAGAACAGCTAAGGACCGTCTGGGTAAACTGCGAAATGTACTGGTACATTCTTTCTTTGTTTATAATAAGAGCGGAGAATGGCTCAGGAGAAGAAAAAGAGAAAAAGAACTTGAAAACCTGTATTAGGTACTTGAGGAATCCGGAAGTTTAATACCGGATTCCTTTTTTTGCTTTATCAGACAAAAGTGAAAGCATGGAATCCCTTATCCTTATGCAATGTCACAAAAATGAAAAAAATCTGGAAACGTGAAAAAAATTGGTATATAATCAAATGCGTTGATAAAAACTGCATGACAGCGTGAAGTCTGCAGTAAATGAACGAAACGGAGGAATGTGAAAGTGGAAGGAAATGTCTATGCGATTTTTCGTGATCTTGCTATTATTCTGATAGCAGCCAAACTATGTGGAATTCTTGCTTCGAAGCTGAGAGCACCTCAGGTGGTGGGAGAAATCATCGCCGGACTTTTAATTGGTCCAAGTCTTCTGGGGCTGGTTTCGGAATCAACATTTCTGGTTGATATGGCAGAGATCGGAGTTGTTCTTCTTATGTTTTTTGCAGGATTGGAAACAAATCTGCAGGATTTGAAAAAAACAGGCTGGAAAGCATTTGTAATTGCTGTTGCCGGTGTTACGGTGCCGCTTGCAGCCGGTTCAGTTTTGTATTTCCTGTATTACGGAATGCCGCCATTTGGATCGGATGCATTCTATACAGGTATTTTTGTAGGCGTTATTATGACTGCCACATCCGTAAGCATCACGGTTGCAACACTGATGGAGCTGGGTAAGCTGAAAGAATCTTTGGGAATTACGATTATGGGTGCAGCAATTATTGATGATGTCATCGGAATTATTGTTCTGACTCTTGTAATCGGATTTAAAAACCCGGATGTGTCACCGTTAAAAGTATTAACCAATACGGTGTTGTTTTTCGGATTGGCTCTGATTCTCGGTGTAGGGGGATATTATTTATTTAAAGCGCTTGATGCCAGATATCCACATACCAGAAGAATTCCGATCTTTGGATTGGTACTTTGCCTGCTTCTGGCATATATTGCGGAAGTGTATTTTGGAATTGCAGATATTACCGGTGCCTATGTGGCAGGTATCATTCTGTGTAATATTAAAGATTCCGAGTATATAGCAAGAAAAATTGACATCAGCTCATATATGTTTTTTGCACCGGTATTTTTTGCCAGCATCGGTATCAAAACGTCACTGCAGTCACTGAACCCGTCACTGTTGATTTTCTCTATCCTGTTTGTACTGGTTGCTCTGGCTGGAAAAATCATCGGATGCGGTGGGGTGGCCAGACTGCTGGGTTATCGGGGGAAAGACACCCTGAAAATTGGTGTAGGTATGATGACCAGAGGAGAAGTTGCTCTGATCGTTATGCAGAAAGGAATTGATGTGGGAATGATTGATCCCTCATATTCCACTTCCGTTATTTTGCTAATTGTGGTATCATCGATTATAACACCGATTATTTTAAAAGTTTTATATCAGGAAAAAACTCCGGTAAAAATGCCGGTTAATAAATAGGAGGATATTATGAAAAAAGTAGTAAAATTTGGAGGAAGTTCACTGGCAAGTGCAGAACAGTTCAGAAAGGTTGGAGAAATTATCCGTTCTGATGAAGGGCGCAGATACGTTGTTCCGTCTGCACCGGGAAAACGTTACAGTGATGATATCAAAGTAACTGATATGCTGTACGACTGCTACCATGCAGCTGCTGCAGGTGAAGATTTTGGCAGAAAGATGTCAAGAATCAAAGCCAGATATCAGGAAATCATCGATGGGCTGGGACTTCAGCTTTCCCTGGATGAAGAATTTGCTGAAATCAGTGAAAACTTTAAGAATCAGGCTGGCAATGACTATGCGGCATCCCGCGGTGAGTTCCTGAACGGAAAAATAATGGCCAATTTCCTGGGATATGAATTTATCGATCCGGCAGGTTATATTTTCTTTGATGAAGAAGGTGTTCTGGATGCTGAGAAAACCAACACATGTCTGGCAGAAAGATTGAAGGATGTGGAACGTGCTGTTATTCCGGGATTTTACGGAGCTAATTATGATGGTACCGTAAAAACTTTTTCCCGCGGCGGCTCTGATGTGACCGGCTCTATTGTTGCGAAAGCGGTGCGTGCTGACATCTATGAGAACTGGACAGACGTATCCGGTTTCCTTGTAACTGATCCGAGAATTGTAGACAATCCGGAAGTTATCTCTACAATTACCTATAAAGAACTTCGAGAACTGGCTTACATGGGAGCAACCGTACTCCATGAAGATGCTATCTTCCCGCTTCGTCAGGAAGGAATTCCGATCAATATCCGAAACACTAACCGTCCGCTGGATAAGGGAACCATGATTGTAGAAAGCACCTGCAACAAACCGAAATTTACGATCACGGGAATCGCCGGTAAAAAAGGATTTGCTTCTATCAACATTGAAAAAGACATGATGAACACGGAAATCGGATTTGGAAGAAAAGTATTGCAGGTATTTGAAGAAAACGGACTGTCTTTTGAACATGTACCATCCGGTATCGACACCATGACAGTATATGTACATCAGGATGAATTTGCAGATAAAGAACAGAATGTCATTGCCGGACTTCACCGTGCCGTACAGCCTGACAGCATTGACCTGGAATCAGACCTTGCTCTGATCGCAGTCGTAGGCCGCGGAATGCGAAGAAACCGCGGAACAGCAGCAAGAATCTTCGCAGCACTGGCTCACAGCCATGTCAACGTAAAAATGATCGACCAGGGGTCCAGCGAACTGAATATCATCATCGGAGTGGAAAACAGAGACTTTGAGACTGCGATCCGGTCTATCTATGACATCTTTGTACTGGCTCAGGTATAAAAAGAAACTTGTTTGTAATTCCTTTGAATGGTAACGGAGAATCTCTGTGATTTTCAGAAGCAGGCCGTTCCTCCTCAACTATGCACTAAGCGCGACTAATTGACGCTCAGGAGAGCCTTCGCGCCAAAGTCTTGCTAAGTGCATATTTTCGTACTCACTTTCCCCAATGCTTCTGAAAATCACAGAGATTCTCCTGTTCTATTCCAAACGAAACAAACTGCGTGGGGAAGGTATGTATGTTAAACGTTTATCTCTATAGTTCCCTGGTTGGGAAACGGATACGTGTGATGGTGAAGATTCACATATTGATTTCCATACAGATCTCCATATAGAATATGTTTCATTTTGAATAGAACAGGAAACTTCTTATCATTTTTTCAGAAGTATTGGGGAAAGTGAGTCCGAAGAGCTCCGCAACCGGCCACTGGCAGGTTGCTACACACACTAAGGCGTCCGACGCTTACGGAGACTTTGGCGCGAAGGCTCTCCTGAGCGTCAATTTAGTCGCAGTTAGCGGCTAGCTGAGGAGGAAC
>JALERM010000076.1 GCA_022764165.1 Eubacterium sp.
TGCTTCAAGAACAAGCCTGGATTTCTCCTCTGGTGAATGTTGTTGTCTTGCCATAGTTGGACTCCTTTCGCTATAAAATCATAAGGGAAATCCAACTTAAAAACAACGATTTTTTTGTCTTAATTTATGGGTTCATTATAATCCGATTTACATGGATGATAAGAAATTGTTGCGGTATAGTATGCAGCTATCTATGTTAAAGCAGTTGCTTTCTAAAAAATTGATTAATGAAAACGAATATCAAATCATACAAAAAAAATTAATGAAAGATTATGGCATTATATCTAACATTACCGCTTGACGAGACAAGTGTGCTGCATTATAATATAATCAACACTGCGATAGGAACACAAAAAGAGGAGGACGAAAATGGAAGTTGAATTGATTAAGGCAAATGATCCATTTGACGGTTCTGCCAGACGAAAGATTGAGCGGTTAAGAGTTGCGGCATACTGCCGGGTAAGTACGGATGATGAAGATCAGATAAAAAGTTATAATTCAATGGTTACGCATTATACGGAGTTAATTCAGAATAATAAAGACTGGATTTTTTCAGGCATATACGCTGATAAAGCAATTACAGGAACAAAGGTAGATAAGCGGGATGAATTTCAAAGGCTGATTCAGGATTGTATGGATGGTAAGATTGATATGGTCATTGCTAAAAGCCTTCCGAGATTTGCCAGAAACACATTGGATACGCTGAAATATGTCCGTATGTTAAAAGAGAGAAATATTGCTGTTTATTTTGAAGTTGAGAAAATCAACACATTAAAAGATGGTGAATTTCTAATGACTATTTTAAGTTCTGTTGCACAGCAGGAGGTTGAAAATACATCTGCTTATGTAAAAAAGGGCTTAAAGATGAAAATGAAACGAGGGGAGTTGGTAGGCTTCCAGGGATGTTTGGGATACGATTATGATATTGAAACAAAATCTATTTCAATCAACGAGGAAGGTGCTGAAGTTGTTCGTTATATATTTGATAGATATGTGGCTGGAGCCGGTAGCACTATGATAGCCAGAGAACTGAATGAACAGGGAAATATGACGATCCGGGGAAATCCCTGGACTTCATCCAGTATCATGGGAATTATCAATAACGAAAAATATAAAGGTGATATTTTGTTAGGAAAAACCTTTACAGTTGATCCGATTTCTAAAAGACGTTTAGAGAATCTTGGTGAGGAAGATCGGTATTATATACATAATCATCACGAGTCGATTATTACAGAAGAACAATTTGAACGGGCGCAGGAAATAAGAAACCGAAGAAATGGGAACCGAAAGCATAATGTCATTCCGGGAAAACGTGAGAAGTTCAGCAGACAGTTTGCATTTAGTTGTATGGTGGAATGTGGATTTTGCGGTTCTAATCTTTCACGCAGACGCTGGCATAGCAGTTCTAAATATAAAAAGACAATATGGCAGTGTGTTAAGTCAACGAAGGAAGGAAAAAGATTTTGTCCTGATAGTAAAGGGATTCCGGAACAGGTAATAGAGGAAGCGTTTGTTGAGTCTTATAGGATGCTTTGCAACGATAATAAAGATGTCCTAGAAGAATTTTTAAAGCGAACCGAAAAGGCGCTTGGAGAAAGTTCGGTTGAAGATCAGATTCATAAGTTGGAAAAAAGCATTGAGAAGGTTTCTTCAAAGAGAAAAAAACTACTGGATAACTATTTAGGTGGAGTCGTTGAACAGGATATTTATGAGGAAACAGACGTTGGACTGAAAACAGAGTTGACTAATGCAAAAGCAAAGCTGCAATATTTACGTCAGCAGTCAGATGAAAAGAGTTCATTGCAAAGGAGGCTTTCGGATTTCAAAAAAGCACTCTCACATAATGAAGTGCTAGAAGAATTTGACAGAGGAATATTTGAGAGTATTGTTGAAAAAGTTATAGTCGGTGGCTATGATGAAGATGGAAATAAAGATCCCTATAAAATTACTTTCATATATAAAACAGGATTTAAAAGCGAAATTGGAAACGCAAAGGAGAGATTTGGAAAATCAAGAGGTATCGGAGACAAAGTGAAAAAAATGTGTTCCGATATAAGTGACGAGGTAAAGGGTGTGTGTTCCGATGTTAGTGTCAACACATGTGGAGACTGTATGTTGTCTACATCGGGTGAATTCGTAGAAGTCCTTTGTTTTAGGCACTTTGCGAGATATATGAGTTTCGCACCTACAGGATTTCTGAGAGGTAAGAGTCTTTTTCTTTTATTCAGATTAATATGACTTCGGACCCATTGGGACCGAAGTATATGGAAAACAATCGCAGCAATGAACAGCTTGCCCGGATGGTGGGGGAAAGTGTGACACAAATTAAAAGATATATCCGTCTGACAAAATTGATTCCAAAGATTTTGGATATGGTTGACCGGGAGCTGCTTGCAATTCGTTCAGCGGTGGAAATTTCCTTCCTGACGGAAGCAGAACAGTATGAACTTCATGCTGTGATGGAACTGGAACAGTGTGTCCCAAACATTTCGCAGGCGAACCGGTTAAAGCGGATGAGCCAACAAAAATGTCTTGATATGGATATGATTTACGAAATTTTGGAGGAAATCAAGCCGAACCAGAGGGAACAAATCAAAATCCCACTTGAGCGGATCGGAAAGTATTTCCCGGCAGATTATACGCCGGCTCAACAGGCAGACTTGATTGAAAAGTTACTCAAAGGTTGGGCACAGAAGAATAGGAAAAGTAATGTGTATTAGGTATTATAGAGAAAGACTTTTTCCCTTTTTTGGGAGAAAGTTAACGTCAGACGATGGTGACGCAATATATGATTACGAAATGGAGTGTGAAGAAGCTATGAAACTGAATTATAGGAATGTAAACGGATATTTGCTTCCAGAACTGGAGTATAAATCCGGAGGACAGATGACACAACTTGGAAAATATGGATTTCTCCGCAGAGATTATTTGAAAAATCATAAACGGGAGAAATATCAGGTAATGCTTTTACAGGACACGATAGGAGAACATCTTCTGGAGATTGACCAGGCGGCAAGGAAACGGGAAGAGATTATCCTGAGAGAGATGGAAAAAAGTGATCCATTGCCAGAGAAAGGGGTTGACCAGATGGCTTGGGTAAGGGCTGCTAACAAACACAGAGCAATCGCAGAGGAAATCATTTTAGAAGAACTGATTTACGTTTAATGAAATAATAAATAAACAGAATAAATGAAGGAAAAGGCACAGGTCATGAAAATTGATTTGTGTCTTTTTTCATAAGGAGGTGAGGAGCTTGGCACAGATTTTTCGTGTGGAGAGAACTAAGAATTATACGGTAATGAGTAATCACCATTTCAAGAATAAGAATCTGACATTGAAAGCGAAAGGCTTATTGTCGCTGATGTTAAGCCTACCAGACGATTGGAATTATAACATGCAGGGACTGGCAACATTGAGCAGAGATGGAATTGATTCTGTTCGTTCCGCAATTAAGGAATTAGAGCATCATGGATATGTGGAACGTCACAGATTGCGTAACGAATATGGCTTTTATGGAGATACCGAATATATTATCCGGGAAGTTCCATTAGGAGAAGAAAATGATTGAATGGAGTTGAGAAGAGCCTAAAGGTGGATAGTCTAATTTGGGACAATCAGGTCATAGGAAATTCCTATTTCCGGATATCAGAAAACAGGAAAACCAGATATGGGTAATCCCATATTGGAAAATCCATCACTATTAATAATCCATATTATCAAATATGAATGATTAAAGAACCAGTAAATAAAATATCCATCTTATCAATTCACGTAAGTATTAATAGGATCGGATAAGAAAAGAAAGAACGAGGTATGATTATGGGAATGATGAAAAACAACAAAAATGAAGCAATTATGGTGATTGGAATTGATCACGGTTATGGATACAT
This sequence comes from Eubacterium sp., assembly GCA_022764165.1. GTDB lineage: Bacteria > Bacillota > Clostridia > Lachnospirales > Lachnospiraceae > Oliverpabstia. Next base: position 3,891 of record JALERM010000076.1, read on the forward strand.
GAAAACAGCAACCAGGTGCTTTACGTCTGGTGTAGTCAGATACGAGAAGGAGCCCATCTTTCAGAATAACCTTCTTGTTTATAATGGGCTGTATTACCAGATCGGTGAAGAACACAAAGAGTTCTGTGCAGAGAAAACACAGGATCTGGACTATTATGTGCTGACGCTGGCTGCGATTGCCAGAGAATTAGACGGAAAGGGAATGAATCAGGTGAAGGTGCATCTTGCGGCAGGACTTCCTCTGACCTGGGTGGCTTCACAGAAAGAAGACTTCCAGAAGTATCTTCTCCAGAATGATAGCGTGGACTTCACATTCCGCAATAAAGAATATCATGTGGAGTTTGTCGGAGTTGATATTTATCCACAGGGATTTGCAGCAGCTTTTTACCGATTACAGGACTTTAAAGGAATCAATATGCTGGCTGATATCGGAAATGGAACTATGAATATTATGTATATCAACAATTCTCGCCCGGTAGAGAAAAAATGCTTTACAGAGAAATATGGAACACATCAGTGTGTGCTTGCTGTCAGGGAATCATTGCTGAAGGAGCTGGGAACGGTGGTGGATGATCTGGTGATTGAGCAGGTGATCCGTACAGGAACTGCCGATATTGGAGAAAAATATCTCTCTGTGATTCGTAAAGCTGCCGGAGAGTATACAAAAGAGATTTTCCATAAGCTGAGAGAACGGGAATACAACCCGGAACTGATGCGTCTGTATGTGGTCGGTGGAGGCGGCTGCATGATTCAGAACTTTGGTGAATATGATAAAGACCGAGTGACCATCGTGCGTGATATTTGTGCTACAGCCAAAGGCTATGAAGCCATGACAGCAAGAAAAATTCAGAAAAACGGAGGGGTGCTTGTATGAGAAAAGAACGGAAAATCATTAATACAAATATTCGCTTGAACCTCTGTGATGAACAGGACAGACAGGCATGGGAATATTTGCAGACAATGGACAGGCAGAAGTATAAGTCCTATACCAGAGCGGTTGTGGTGGCTTTGAATGATTACTTCTCCAGAATATATCGAAATGAAGCTGATCCGTATCTGGAAACCAGAGAAAAGGAAGATGCGTTTCTGGAAAGAGTGGAAACAGCTATCCGGGATGGTGTGAAGGAATCCGTCCCGATGGCTATGGCGAAGAATCTTCTGGAAATGCTTGTACCGTTTGTGAAGGAATCGGTAGGAGATAATAATTTGCCGAATATGGCAATGACGATGGAGAAACCAGATAATGAGGCTACAGATAATACGCTGGACTGGGAACAGGAGGCAGATATGGATGCGGCATTGGATTTTGCAGACAGTTTTTAGCTAATTACAAAATGGCAGTAACAGGAGAACCGACTGACAGTACAAAATTGTTTTGCGAAAACAAAATAGAAGAAAAAAACAATGGCAGTGATAGCATTTCTGTTGGTGAGAATCGGGGAAATGTTTATGGCTGTTATTTTTATGTCTTTCATCAGAAAAAGAGAATGGTTTGGAAGAAAAGAAGCAGAAATAGTGAGAAATTATGACAGAAAAGCGTTGGCAGCCGGGAAACGCTGCATAAGCATGGGAGAAAAAGATAAGAGTGCCGGATACGGCACATAATTGTCCGATACTCCGCATCGGAGTGGTGCATAATCAGCCTGCTTCGGAAAGAGAAAATTTGTTGAAAGGGGAGCTTTTCTATTTCCTCTACAGTCTGCTTCTGCACCACAAAACCACTGTCATCTCGATCAAAATTTGGTATCGCATGGAGGAGAAAACTGATTAGCAGGGGCTGGCTAAGTGGTGGAGAGATGACAGGCAAGTTTCGCAAAGTGGCAAGCCACTCTGCACCGGAGCCAGCCTTTGGGCTGTTCCTAAACTTGCCAAAGGGCTCCGCCCCTAGGACCCCGGAAGGATTTCATCCTTTACAATCCTGAGCCGCTGTTCAAGTTTCTGTCGTTTCAAAATGTTCACAGGACATTCTGAAACAATAGAAACAGGCCAGCTAGGGCTTTGCCCTGCACCCACCAAAGGGGCATCAGTACCCCTTATGGAATCCCTTACAAGCCGAAAGATTACTGAATGATATATATGAAAATAGCAGTGTAAAAATGAAGGAGTGAAATGATTATGAGAAAAAGAAACCATACCGTTACTATACGGATGAATGAGAAAGAATATGCTCTGCTCCAGCAAAAGATAAAAGAATCCGGTCAGACACAGCAGGCAGTGGTACTTGCGGCAATTAAAAATGTGGAGTTCGTATCAGAGGAGGTAGAAGAAGAACTGAAAGTACTAAGTCAGAGATTGGGAGAAACAAACCGGTTGCTTCGTGGTGCCACAACAAATATTAACCAGATTGCGCATCATATGAATGCAGGAGGTTTTTATCCCAGAGCAGATGTTTTTAACAGTCTCAACGAAAATATATCAGGATATCGGAAGGAGTGTGAAAAGATATGGCGATCAATAAGACAATTAATAAGCGGACAAATTCCCATGGGGCAATGAGAAACTGTATTGAATATGTCCTCCGAGAAGGAAAAACAGATCTGCATCTAATCCATATGATCGGTCCTTATCCTTACGAAGAAGTGAATTATGATCTGGTGTACCAGTCATTTCTGGAAGAAAAACGATTGTGGGGAAAGGATTCGGGAAGGATGTATGCCCATAATGTGATTTCCTGGCATAAGGATGAAAAGATTACACCGGAACAGGCATTGGAATTTGAAATTGAATTTGCAGAGAAGTGGTTTACGGGTTTCCAGACGGTGGTCAGTGTCCACAGAGATAAAGATCATATCCATTGCCACATGGTGACTAATTCGGTGAGTTATGAAAATGGAAAAAAGCTGCATAATTCCAGAAAAGATTTGGAACGTATGAAGCAGCTGACAAACCGGATGTGTCAGGAACGTGGACTGACCGTAGCAGAAAAAGGAAAACATTTTGACGGAAGTCAGATTGAGACGGGGGATGTCATTGCATGGAGTAAAGATAAATACAATCTGTTCCGGCAACAAGTAAAGGATAGCTTTGTTGCAGACTGTGCAATGGCGGTTTTAAAAGCACTGGAAAATTGCACCAGCAAAGAGAAGTTTATAGAAAAGATGAAGCAGTTCGGATGGAGTGTGAACTGGATAGAAAAACGAAAGCATATCACATTCCAGAATCAGGAAGGAAAAAAGGTGCGTGACAGCAATTTATGCAAAACTTTTCATCTGGACATTAGCAAGGAGGGACTAGAGAATGAATTTAATGGAAATTACGAAAGAATACGAGCCGAAGCAGAACGATCAAAGGGAGCTGAGAACGAACTTGCCGGATACTACCGACAGGTGGAAGCAGCTTGCACAGGACCAGGCAAAGACATTGGAAATTGTGATAACAGAGAGAAACGAGTTACAAGTGAAATATCAGAAGATGAACGAGTTTATACTGGAATTTCAGGAAAGGACACGCAATTTGAAGATGGAAAAACAGAAGCTCTTCTTCAAGAATCACGAAATGCAAGAAGAAATTCGGAAATTAAACGTCGAAATTCAGCATCAGATAATCGAACTGTCAGAAACGCAGAAATTAAATCAATTACTTCAGCAGAACAACGACGACTTGAGGAACAGAAACGGATTGATGAGCAGGAAAGAGCAAGAGCGGCTAGAAAAAGAAATAAAAGACGTTCAGGACCAGAACTCTAAATTGCAAGTACAGGTTAATAAATCATCAGTTGAAGCGGTTGAAGAAGCTTGTAAAAAACAAAGAGAGGCAGAAAAACAATTGCAGTTGGCAAAACGTCAGGCGGAACAGAATAGAAAGAAGGCTCAAAAAGAGATACAAAAATTGAGAAAAGAAATAAAATTACAATCAGAGAAAATAAAACAAATAAAAGTTTTTTGTGGAATCGGATATATTATGGTGATTGTATTTGCTGTTTGTATTATTGGAATATATTTTCTATAACTTAGTCAATACAAAAATGCGATATTTCAGACTTTAAATATGATTTTAAATATATAAGATTGCTGAAAACGCATTCCTATGATATGATAATAAATACGAGTATGAATAACAATATGAACAATTATTTTTGAGAAAATAAGATTGAGGTGAAGAAATGGCAATTAGTTACAAGAAGCTGTGGAAATTGCTGATTGATAAAGACATGATGAAAAAGGATTTGCGTGCAATGACAGGTGTCAGTACGACAACAATGTCTCGATTATCTAAAGATGAAAATGTGAGTACTGAAATTTTATCAAAGATTTGTTCTGCTTTGAGCTGCGATGTTGGAGACATCATGGAGTTCGTTCCTGATAAAAAAGAGGAACAGTAAGGAGGTACGGTATTATGGATCATTCTTATCCTTATATTGCGTCTCTGACCAGAGAACCGTTCCTTTTCTATGAGATGCGTTCCACCGCAAAGCTAATGGCAGAAGGAAATTCAGATGACACGATTGTAAAACAAATTGTAGAAAAGAATCTTTTTCAGTACCCAACGGAAAAATCTATCACACGAATGGCAAAAGCCTGCATCAAAAGACTTCGTGCGCTGGAAGATGATACGCTGGTTTTGGCGATTGCATCACAGCCGACTGATGTAGCAAAGCAGATTTGTCTGTATGCGTTGATGAAACAAAGCCGACTGGTCTGGGAATTTATGCTGACAGTCATTGGCGAGAAGTACCGGTTAAGGGACATGTCTTTTGGTAAGATAGATTTGAATACATTTTTTATGCGTTTACAGGAACAGAATGATGCCGTAGCATCCTGGAGCGATACTACAATAACAAAGTTAAAACAGATTATTGCCAGAGTGCTTGTGGAGACGGAGTATCTCGACAATCTCAAGACAGATCATTTGAATCCAGTATGGCTGCATCCTGTTTTGGAGAATGCCATCAGAAGCAATGGCGATACGGCGGTACTGCCAGCGTTTAATTGCTTTTCATACACATAAGCGTACAACGAAATGCTCCAGTGAAGCATTTCGTGTAGGAGGTAGCCAATGAGTGACATAAAAGAACGCCTGGACAAAGTTCGGGCATTGATTCAGGAGCCAGAGTTTCTGGAAGGCAAGGGACTTAGTAATGAGGTGAATATCAGAATTTTCTGTTATGAACCGGAGAAAGAAATGGTGGTTCGGCATTTTGTGAATCAGCTGGAAACCGATCAGTCCTTAGACTGCCATTTGAAGATTTGCAATTTATATAAAACATTTCTCTCTATCTGCGATGACATGGACATTACAGATGCAATTCCCGAGATGGAAGAAGCTGACGGAAGTGCCTATCTTCTGGAACAGCTTAATTCTGCAATCGGCAATGGAGAGTTCATTGATAAAATCCAGTATGAGCCGCACGAACTGGGCGATGTGCTGATGCTGACGGGTGTAGGCGAGGTGTTCCCGTTTATGAGAATCCATACTTTACTGGAAGCCTTGCAACCGTATTTTTCGGATGTTCCGATTTTAGTGATGTATCCGGGTGAGTTCGATGGTCGTCATGTAAAATTGTTCAACCGACTTACACCTAACGATTATTACCGGGCATTCAATGTGATAGATTAAGGGGGAATAAAGCCATGATGATTCGAGATATGTTTGCGGATGATATCAACCGCAAAATCAATGGTGTAATTAAAGTAGATCAGGCTGCTGACGATGTAATTGAGCAGGAGTTAAATGAATATGTCATTACCAGAGAATTGAAGAAACACTTCATTACTTTCTTCAACTATTATGGAGATGCCTTTGACCAGCCTACTGCTGATATGGGCGTTTGGATTTCTGGATTCTTTGGAAGTGGTAAATCTCACTTCCTGAAAATGCTTTCCTACCTTCTGGAAAATAAAGAAGTAAAAGGCATTCGTAGTGTAGAGCGTTTCCGTAAAAAATTTGAGGATGACCCTGCAACCTTTATGCTGATTGATCGTGCCACAAAGGGAACAACGGAGACAATTCTGTTTAATATTGATATTGAGGGATTCAGCAATAAAGACAAGACCGCTGTACTTCGTGTTTTTGCAAAGATGTTCTACAACCATCTGGGATTTTACGGTGAAAATCTGAAAGTTGCCATGATGGAGCGTTATATTGACCAGCAGGGCAAGACTGAGGAGTTCCGCAGAGTTTTTGAAGAAAAGAAAGGCAAGTCCTGGCTGGAAATGCGTCGTGCCTTTGCTTTCAATGGAAAGTTCATCATCCCGACACTGATGGAAGTTCTGGACATGAGTGAGGACGATGCCAAAGCATGGTTCAATGATAAAACCGCAACAGAAATTTCTATTGCACAGCTTGTAGAAGATATGAAAGCCTATGTAGATACAAAGCCTGCGAACTTTCGTCTGCTGTTTATGATTGACGAGGTTGGTCAGTACGTCGGCACAGATACCGATATGCTTTTGAATCTCCAGTCTTTAACTGAGAAAATTGGAAGCGAGTGCGAAGGCAAGATTTGGGTGATCTGCACCGGACAGGAAGCCATTGATGAAATCATCAAAGTTCGTGCCGATGAGTTCTCCCGTATCCAGGCTCGTTTCAAAACAAGATTGAGCTTATCTTCTTCCTCCGTGGATGAAGTCATCCAGAAGCGTATTCTGAAAAAGAAACCGGAAGCAGCCAATAATCTGGAAGGTGTTTATGAACAGAATGATTCGGTTCTGCGTAATCTGTTCAGCTTCAATGGTTCGATCTTGGACATTAAAGGATATTCCGGTCCGAGGGAGTTTACCGAGAACTTCCCGTTTGTTCCGTATCAGTTTATCATCATGCAGAAGGTATTTGCCGAAATCCGAAAGCACGGAAATTCCGGCAAGCACCTCTCCGGTGGTGAGCGTTCTATGCTCTCTGGCTTCCAGGAAGCTGCACAGAAAATTCAGGAAAAAGACGAGTATGCACTTGTTCCATTCTTCCGTTTTTATGATACCGTACATACGTTCCTGGACGGTTCTATCCGCCGAGTGATTGAACGTTGCCAGAAAGCGGCAGACAATGGTGACGGTATCGAACAGCAGGATGTGGATGTACTGAAACTTCTGTATCTGATTCGTTATATAGATGATATTCCTTCTAATCTGGACAATATCGTTATCCTTATGGCAGACGATATTCGGGTAGATAAAATTATCATGCGTGAAGCAGTCCGTGGATGTCTTGACCGTCTGATGAGCCAGAACTATATCAGCAGAACCGGCGATACTTATAATTTCCTGACCGATGAAGAACAGGATATTCAGCGTGAAATCAGAGATACCAATGTGGATACTGCTGCTATCGTAGAACGTATCGCCCAGATGATTTACGGCGATATTTTCACAACCAAGAAGTTCCGTTATGGAAAATATGACTTTGCTTTCGACCAGATGGTGGATGGCATTACTGTTGGTGTGGCAACAGGCGGTATGCGTCTGCGTTTTCTGACTGTGGCTACGGATGCCATTGAAAAAACAGATTACCGTCTGATGGCAGAATCCAAAGGCAACGAAGCAATCGTTGTTCTGGCTGATACGCCATACTATGAATCGTTGGAATCTGCTATGAAGATTCGTAAATATGTAAAGCAGAGAAACGTAAGCCAGCTTCCAAAGAGCGTGCAGAAAATTATCAGCGATCAGCAGGACGAAGCCGGAAAATATGAGCTGAGTGCCATGACTGAATTGCAAAATGCTATCGAAGGGGCGCAGTTCTATGTAGATGGTGAACATCTGGAAATTAAAGCAGGAAATGCTAAGAGTAAGATTGACCAGTCTCTTGAATATCTTGTAGCTCATGTATATAGCAAGCTTGACCTGATTACAGAAAATGCAGGCAGTGATGCAGATATCATTGCAATTTTGACAGGTGCGGTAACAGCACTTCCAGGCATGGAACCGAATCGAGATGCTTCTTCTGCTATGGAAGAATATCTGGAAATGCAGGATGCGAAAAAGCTGCCGACTTCTATGGCAGATGTGCAGAGCAAATACAGTGCGATTCCATATGGCTGGAAAGAAATCGATATTGCTGCGGTTGCGGCACAGCTGATTTATTCCCAGAAAGTAACCATCAAGTATGCAGGCAATACCATTCAGCCGAATGATCCGAAGCTGCCGGATATGCTCCGCAAAAAAAGTGAAATCGGGAAGACTTCCATCAGCAAACGTAAAACCATTTCTGCTACCATGATGCGGGATGTAAAAGCAATGCTCCGTGAGTATTTCGACATTATGGATGTACCAGATGATGAAGATGGTCTGATTCGCTTTGTGACTGAGAAATTCAGCGGGCAGCGTGATTATTATGCTTCTCTGGATGCCCGTTATGACGGACATAAATACCCGGATCGTGCGTTGGTGCAGGAAGCCATTCATCTGATGGATGATGTGCTTTCTCAGAAGAAAGATAACATTGCACTGATTGAGCGTGTGCTGAAAAAAGAGGATGCTCTCTTTGACAATAAAGAAGCCATGAGTAATGGCATTGAAAACTTCTTCAAAACCCAGGTGACAGTATTCGACCAGGCAGTGCAGTTTGAAAAATCTTTGCATGATGACCTTGACCGAATTGCGGAAAATGAGGAAGCGCACAAAGCACTGAATACTATTCGTCTGATTACTATGGTTCAGACTGGAAGCAAGTTCGACTACAACCGGATTCGTGAATTGAATCCTTTGATGGATACGGTTCGTACCGCTCATGATAAGATGTTGGAAGAAAAACGTGCAGAGGTTCTGGAAACTGTTCGTCAGTGTATGGAAGCAACTCACACTGCCGCAAACGGCGATTCCAAGGCATCCCATCTGATTGAGAAATCAGACCGGTATTTCAGCCAGTGCAAGGAGAAAATTGCAGAATTAAAGAGCCTTGCTCTTCTGGATGCCATGTTCTTGCCGATGTGCCAGTACAAGGATGATACCGTCAGCCATATCGAAACAGTTCTCGCACCTCCGGCTTCAAAGCCACAGGTTCAGACGACACAGACTGGAAAAGAACAGGCGACCGCAAAGAAAAAGGTCGTTCGTGCTTATAACCGTCAGGTAGTATTCCAGGCAAAGACCTTACAGACGGATGCGGACATTGATGATTATGTAGAGAAGATTCGTTCTCAGCTAAAACAGTTGCTGAAAAATTGCGACGAGATTAAGCTGAATTAAGGAGACGCTTATGGAAGAACTAATTGAAAGGTTGGTTATAGCAGTTGAACAACAAAATACAGCTTTTCCTTGGGATAGCGTGATTTCAGTATTAGCACTTATTGCTTCATGGGTCACAATTCTATTTTTGCTCAAGGAGCGTAGCGAGAAAAATCGCCCTTATATGCAAATATCGTTTGAACTTGTTCGCTCAACTTTAGCATGTGTTGTTTTAAGAAATGTTGGGACTGTTCCGTTAGAAGTGAAGGGTTTAACTTTTAATGAGAACTTTACTAAACAGTTACAAGAGAAAACACAGAAACGGCTAAAAAAGAAAGAATCAACGAGTATTGTGATTTTCCCTGGTCAGAAATGGATTGTTTCATTTGACACAAATGTTTTTAATATCATAAATGATTTTGAGGAAAAAACGGTAAGGATTGATTTTAAGTATTCTAAGTACGGAAAAAACAAATCTTACGATGAAAAAATTGAAATTGATTTTTCGGAATATGGCGGATTCTTGAATTATATTTCAGAGGTGGATGAATTTAAGAATAGTGTGGATAATCTGAAAAAATCAATGGAAAGTATCAATAAAGATATTAAAAAATTGGCTGTTTTAGTAGAAAATGGAGAAAATTATGGATAAGAATGCTATTAAAAAATTTGCTGTCTGGGCAAGAACAGAGCTGATTGCCCGTGTTTCACTCAAAAGCGTGGAATATGGTATCACAGAGGACAATATCGTTGATGCTACAGCTGAGAGTATCAACGGCAAAGTCCTGACTGATGCCGAGAAAAAACAGCGTCAGGCTCTGATTGCCGAGATTAACGATAAAGGATACAAGCAGGTTATGGAAGAGGTTGCCTACACATGGTTTAACCGCTTTTCTGCCCTGCGTTTCATGGAGGTCAACGGCTACCTCCCTTCCCATGTGCGTGTATTTACAGACGAGGAGAATAATTTCAAACCGCAGATCATCACCGAAGCCATTCATCTGGATTTGGATGGACTGGATATGGAAAAGGTCTATCAGTTGAAAGAAGCTGAAAGGACGGAAGAACTATATAAATATCTGCTGATTGTGCAGTGCAACGCTTTGAATAAGATTCTGCCGGGAATGTTCCAGAAAATCAGCGATTACACCGAGCTTCTTCTGCCGGATAATCTGTTGCGTGATGGTAGTGTCATCCAGCAGATGATTGAGTTGATATCGGAGGATGACTGGAAAGATGCGGTACAGATTATCGGATGGCTGTATCAGTATTATATTGCGGAACCAAAAGATAAACTCATAAATGAAAGAAAACAATATAAAGATGAAGACATACCTTTTGTTACACAGTTATTCACTTCGGATTGGATTGTTCGCTATATGGTAGAGAACAGCCTTGGACGTTTGTGGCTGGAGGGACATCCAGATGTTAAAGAACAGTTTTTGCCGACTGAAGAAGAACAGTCTTACTATGTTGCTGGAAACCGTGATCCGGAAGATACTAAATGGCATTACTATCTGGAAGAAGCTGAACAGGAGCGGTCAATGCTGGCACAGTTGGCTGAAATCCGCAAGGAATACGCCACACTGACACCGGAACAACTGAAAGTGATTGACCCCTGCTCCGGTTCCGGTCATATTATTGCATATATGTTCGACGTGCTGATGAAAATTTATGAATCATATGGCTATACAACACGTGAAGCAGTGGCAAGTATTGTAGAGAACAATCTTTATGGTCTGGATATTGATGATCGTGCGGCACAGTTGGCATACTTTGCGGTCATGATGAAAGCACGTCAGTATGACCGTCGCTTCTTTAGCCGTGGTATTCAGCCCCATGTGTATGCTGTTGTGGAAAGCAACCATGTAGATAAATTTGCGGTAGATTATTTCTGTAATGGCGATGCTAAATTGACAGCAGCTATGAATACCATTATCAGCGAATTGCATGATGCAAAGAAATATGGTTCTATTCTGATTGTGACACCGCAAGATTGGTCTGCACTGTATGAACGCTTTGCAGAAATTACGGAAGATATAAATATGTGCCGTGAGACAGCATTGGGAGAACTGTATCCGTTGGTGCAAGTGGCGGAAATAATGTCACAAAAATATTATGTAGTTGTAACTAATCCCCCATACATGAGTGCTACATACATGCCTATGAATCTGAAAAAGTTTATTCAAACACAATATTCAGATTTTAAAAACGATTTATTTTCAGCATTTACGAGGAGAATTTTTGAATATGTTGAAGTAAATGGACAAATTGGACTGTTAATGCCATATGTGTGGATGTTTATAGCTTCATACGAAAAAATGCGTGAATATATAAATAGTAATGCAAATATAACCTCTCTGGTACAGTTAGAATACAATGCATTTGAGGCTGCATGTGTACCAGTAGCAGCATTGACTCTTTGTAAAACTAAGATTAGAACTTATGGCGAATATATTAAATTATCAAATTTTAAGGGTGTTGACAGCCAAGAACCTAAAACTTTAGAAGCTGTTCTTGATGCAAAATGTGGATATAGATTTACATCTACACAATCTGACTTTTGTAAAATTCCTGGTGCACCTATGGCATATTGGGTAAGTGAAAGTTTGATAAAAACATTTGAGAATGAAACATTATATAAATATTCCATATCTCCGAGTCAAAATGTAACTGGCAATAATGGAAAATACGTTAGAAAATTTTGGGAATTATCTAAAGATAATATTGGAGGACCAGACGACTGGATTTTTTATTGCAAAGGTGGCGGATATAGAAAATGGTGGGGAAATCTTGAAGATGTTGTTAATTGGACGCCAGAAGCAAGAAATATATATCAATATGGAGATGGAAAACATGCATCTCAAATAATAAATAAAGACTATTGGTATCGAGAAGGTATAACATGGGGATTAATTTCTTCAGCATTGCCTAGTTTCCGTGTTATGCCGCAAGGTGCGACATACGATAAAGGTGGATCAACAATAATAGTTGACAAAAATGTTTTTAATTTTTCCTTAGCATTGTTGAATTCCAAAGTGTATTTATCAATAGCAACAATGCTAAATCCCACATTGAATTTTCAGGTTAAGGATGTAAGAACAACACCGCTTGTATTAAAGCGTACAAATGAGATTAGTCAAGTAACACAAAATAATATAATACTTTCTAAAAGTGATTGGGATTCCTTTGAAACCTCATGGGATTTCCAGCACCATCCAGTGATTCGCAAAGTATCCACCATTGTGGAAGCCTTTGACCAGTGGAAGAACGAGGCCGACAGCCGATTCAATCAGCTGAAAGCCAATGAGGAAGAACTGAACCGTATCTTCATCGACATTTATGGATTGCAGGGCGAGCTGACACCAGAGGTCGAGGATAAAGATGTAACCGTCCGCAAGGCAGACCTTGGGCGTGATATTCGTTCTTTCATTTCCTACGCTGTGGGATGTATGTTTGGTCGCTACTCTCTCGATGTGGACGGTCTTGCTTATGCAGGTGGTGAATGGGATGCCAGCAAGTATACGTCTTTCCTTGCTGATAAGGATAACATTATCCCGATTTGCGATGATGAATATTTTGAGGATGATATTGTGGGTCTGTTCGTAGAGTTTGTGAAAACGGTCTATGGTGCAGAGACATTGGATGAAAATCTGAAATTCATTGCTGATGCACTGGGTGGCAAAGGTCAGCCGAAGGATGTGATTCGCAATTACTTCTTGAATGATTTTTATGCTGATCATTGCAAGATTTACCAGAAACGTCCGATTTACTGGTTGTTTGACAGCGGCAAGAAGAATGGCTTTAAGGCACTGATTTATATGCACCGCTATCAGCCGGACATCATTGCCCGTATCCGTACCGATTATGTGCATGAACAGCAGGCTCGTTATCGTACAGCTATTGCCGATCTGGAACAGCGTATAGCCAATGCTTCCACCGGCGAGCGTGTGAAACTAAATAAAAAGCTGACTGCTTTGCAGGCTCAAGATACCGAGATCCGTACCTATGAGGAAAAGATTCATCACCTTGCCGACCAGATGATTTCCATTGATCTGGACGATGGCGTGAAGAAGAACTATGCAATTTTTCAAGATGTTTTGGCTAAAATAAAGTAAAGGAGAGATAACAAAGTGAGACATAATATTTTTGATTCAATACCATCTAATATAGTCTCCGGTAAGGATAATGTATTTGCAAATTTTTTGCAGACGGCTGGACTTTATGATTCCATGAAAATAAGCGAAGACAATATCCAAGATTTAATTCTTTTACTTGATGGAAAAGTTCGAATAAGTGATTATTGCAAAGGATGTAAAGAAGAACGTGTTTTTACAGTGAAGCCTTATATTCACTTTGAAGATGATGCTAATGGGTGCTATTCACAGAAACTTTCGGAAGAAGTTTTGAGACTTCAGAAGTCGTATGTTCTCGATAACACACCGTCGCCTGGTGGGAGTGTAAGAAAACAAAATACGGTATGGAAGTGGAAAAGCTGGCAAATTGAAGAAGTGTCAAGGATTTTGGTATTCCAATTTGTTTGTAGCATGAATGAGGAACATCATCTTGATTATATTGTTCTAACAACAGATAATTCAATGATGAAAATAGGGCAGTATCCATCTGTTGCAGATATGACATTTCCAGAATTGGATGCTTATAAACATGTGATTTCTAAGGAAGATCGTAAGGAACTTGGAACAGCAATAGGACTTTTTGCAAGTGGTGTTGGTGCTGGCTCATATGTTTATTTGAGACGAATCCTTGAAAGGCTTGTTTATCGAGCAAAAGAAACTGCGGCTGATGCGATTGATAACGAGACGTTTGAGCAGGCGAGAGTAGCTGAAAGAATTAAGATGTTGGAAGGCTATCTTCCTGATATACTCGTCAAAAATACAACTATTTATGGGATTCTGAGTAAAGGCATTCATGAGTTAAGCGAAGAAGAATGCAGGAAGTACTTTCCTGTTGTGAAAGAATGTATTTATCAGATACTTGGTATGTGGGAAAGCCTAAGAAAAAAACAGGCTGATGAAGCTGCTTTGAATAAAGCATTGAACGCAATAACAACATCAATGAAGTAATAAAAATGGCGGTTAAAACTGCCAAAGAGAGCGAGGTGTTATTATGACCATAGAAGAAATTCTTGCAGGTGAATCAAAGAATGTGGAGTTCAAAGAGAATCTGCCGGAAAGAAGTATCAAATATATGAAGTCTGTGGTTGCCTTTGCCAATGGAACCGGAGGTAAAATTATTTTCGGAATTGTCGATAAGACCAGAGAAGTAATTGGCTTTGACAAGGAAGATGTGTTCAAAAAGATGGATGCCATTGCCAATGCTGTGACGGATAGCTGTGAACCGGCGATTATTCCAGATATTACATTACAGACAGTTGACGGTAAAACAGTTATTGTAGCGGAAATTTCCGAGGGCAGACAGCGACCGTATTATATCAAGGCTCTTGGCAGAGATGGCGGCGTATATGTCCGTGTTGCCGGAACTACCCGCCTTGCTGACGAGTATATGATAAAAGAGCTGATGTTTGAGGGAAGCAACCGCTATTTTGATCAGGCGTTGTGTACTGGGCTGACTATTTCAGACGAAGATATTGACGCTCTTTGCAAAGCGATGAAGGAACAGGCAGTTAAAAACGCTCATAATGAGGAACAGAAAGCGTCTATCAAGGATGTTGGCAGGCAACAGCTTCGATCTTGGGGCGTATTGATTGAGCGTGATGGAAAAGATTATCCGTCCAATGCCTATGCGATTCTAACTGGTTGTGGCGGACTTCATGTTGCAATACAATGTGGTGTGTTCAAGGGAACAACCAAAGAAGTCTTTGTTGACCGCCGGGAGTATACCGGTCCGCTCTGGGAGCAAATAGATGAAGCATTTCAGTTTGTTCTGCGAAATATTCATCTGGGTGCGACCATTGTGGGCATTTATCGCCAGGATGTTTATGAAATTCCACCGGATGCCATTCGTGAGTTAATTATCAACGCTGTGGTACATCGCAGTTATCTGGATCATGGAACGATACAGGTTGCTGTTTATGATAACCGGCTGGAAATCACTTCCCCTGGCAAATTGCCAATGGGACAGACTGTGGAACGTATGAAGGAAGGTTATTCTAAAATCAGGAATGAAGCACTTGCCCATGCGTTTTCTTATATGAATTTAATTGAGCATTGGGGAAGCGGCATTCCGAGAATTATTGAAAAAGTAAAGAAAGCCGGACTGCGGGAACCGGAGTTTATTGGCGGTGAGGTTGATTTACGTATCAATATTTATCGAGGTCAGATTAACGATAACAGTGACCGGAATAGTGGCCTTAATGACCTCAATAGTGCCGAAAAGCTGCCGGATAGCACTTTGAAAGTGCCGAATAGTGCCGCCGAAGTGCCGGATAATGGTGAAATAATGCCGGATAGAACCGAAAAAGTGCCGGATAGCACCATGAAAATGCCGGATAGTGAACAGGAACAAATTATTTACAAATATGTGTTGGAAAATGAGTCAATAACAACAAAAAAAGTCATAGAACTTCTTAATGTGAAACAGCGGAGATCGAGAGCTATTTTGCAGTCAATGATTGAAAAAGGCTGGTTGAAAAAAACGGGTGCAGCGAGAAGTACCGTTTATGTAAAGAACACAGAGGGGAGGTAACGCAGCATGGATACAGACAAAGTAATACAAGACTTGAACCGGCGGTTTGCTGCCCCTTTGCCGGAATTTTATCAGCGACGTATCATCTTCTGGTACGATGAAGATAAAGAATTTGAGGACAAGTTGGATGAAGTAGTTTTGGAAAACGCAAAGGTGGTTGCACTGACTGGCAACAATTCGTTTTCTGTGAAAAAGCTGCTTTCAGTAGACGATTTGACCACGAACTATCTGGTTTACAGACCACTGTCTTATTACCGTCCGGATGATAACTGGCTTCTGGATGTGGAGCTTTACAGTGAGGAGTTCCGGGCAGACCTGATCTCTATCTGGATGGATGAAATGGGACTTGCATCTACTCCGGCTATGCGGAAACAGGTCAAAAATTATCGTGTTTATTTCAATGCGAAAGATCGTCGTTTGAAAATTCGCACACAGAATAAAGTACCGGCAACTCCGGCACAGTTGCACATGGCTGTGATGGCGGCAATCTGTGGATTGAAAGCTGCACAGCCGAATCAGATTTTACGCAGTGTGTTCCGGGCAGGACTTGATTTGAACAACAATACGGTTTATCAGGATTTTGTAAAGTATCATGCAGATGGTGCATTCTGGGCGATGGTTCGCCAGGGATGCGGATTTTCTGAGGAAGAACCTGATCTTGGACGGTTGGCAATTCATTTACTGCTGACAGCTGCTACCCGTACCATGCGGCAGGAATATCTTGCCGGACTGGACGGATTTATTTCCATGCCACACCAGGCGTATTGCTACGACTTTATTTCGGAATGGCTTCATGGCGACAAGGTGAATTCCGGCGAAGTTGGAAGAGAGGGCGGCCTGGGCCGGGACATTCAGCAGCTTTATGATGTGGCAAGGTACGTTGAAGATGAAGCACGTTTGTATCAGCGGTTTGAAAAGCTGAATGTAGATGACCTGGTAGGTACAGAGTGTTTCCCATGCATTAACGAAGTAATTCTGATGAAGCTGATGGCAGAAATCAGTGACCATATCATTGATGTGGATACCATTACTTCAACCGTAGAAAAGCGAAGAACCTGTGCATGGTATGAGCCGTTTGAAAATTTCTATGATGGCATTTTACAGGTGGCGAATATGCAGAGCTTCTTCAAGGAACATTCTGTTGGATTCCATACCGCAGAAGCAAAAGGCATCTGGAAAGAATACACCGAAAGCTATTATCAGATGGACACTTACTACCGTTTGTTCCACCTGAGTTTCCAAAAGAGTCTTGAGACTACCAATATTCTGCTGGATGACCTGTTCAAACATGTTGTAGATAAGGTGGAAGGGCTTTACACCCACTGGTTTCTCGGTGAATTGGGTAACAATTGGTCGGATGTATGTGCAGACGAACTGGCAACCTACGGTAAAGTGCTGGAAGTACCGCAGCAGGAAGAATTTTATCGTTCACGCATTAAAACTTCGGATACCAAGGTATTTGTAATTATTTCGGATGCTATGCGTTATGAAGTGGCAGCAACAATGGCAGATCAGCTTCGCAGAGAAACTCAGAGTAAGGTTTCTCTCAGCAGTATGCAGAGCGTCTTCCCTTCTATCACAAAGTTCGGTATGGCAGCATTGCTTCCCCATAAGGAACTGACGGTAGAACTTCGGAATGATATTCTGACTGTGCTGGCAGATGGACAGTCTACGGCAAGCGCTTACCGGGATGAGGTTCTGAAATCAGAAGATCCGGCGAGTGTAGCATTGAAATACAATGATATTATTGCCATGAAGAGAGCGGAACGAAGTGCATTGGTAAAGGGAATGGATGTGGTCTACATCTATCACGATACCATTGACGAAGCAAGTCATACTTCTGATACCGCTGTTTTTGCTGCCTGTGATAAAGCAATTTCAGAGCTGAAAAATCTTGTGCGTATTATTGTAAATGAATTTGGCGGTACGAATATTCTGATTACTGCTGACCATGGATTCCTTTATACATATAGTCCGCTGAAGGAAGAAGACAAAGTGGATAAGAAAGGTTTTTATGATGTAGACATGGTAAATTCCGACGCAATTAGAAAAGAAAGCACAAGAAGATGTGTGGAATATGCCAGACGCTATGCGATTATGCAGAAGGGCGTGCAACCAGACTATTTGCTGCCTGTAAAATTGCTGGATGGAAATACAGATTTTGAGGGATTTGCTCCAAGAGAAAATATTCGAATTAAGATGAGTGGCGGTGGTATGAATTTTGTACATGGTGGAATCAGTCTGCAGGAAATGGTAGTTCCGGTTATTGAATATCACCATTTGCGTAATGATTCCATGGAATATAAGCGTAACAAGCAAAAATACGATACGAAGCCAGTAGAGATCAATCTGTTGTCTGCAAACCGTAAAATCAGTAATATGATTTTCTCGCTGAATTTCTATCAGAAGGATGCTGTCGGTGCCAACCGTGAAGCGGCTACCTATCAGGTTTACTTTACGGATGAAAATGGCAAGCAGATCAGTGATGTCCAGAAGATTATCGCAGACAAAACCAGCGACAACGGTGCAGAACGTACCTTCCGCCGTCAGTTTAACTTAAAATCTCTGAAATACAGCAATACCGCTACTTACTATCTGGTGATTGCCGATGAACAGGGATTGCAGATGCCGCAGCGTGAGCCATTCCAGATTGACATCGCCTTTGCGGTGGATGAGTTTGATTTCTTTAGTTAAGTACCGTAGGAGGATGGAAAGATGGAGCAATTTACAGAGGGTGAAAGCACCCGTGAAGAAATAAAGAACAAGCTCCGTCAAAACTTTGACGGTAAGATTGTTCGGAAAGATCTGACAAAGAAAATCAAGGAAGGGGCAAATGTTCCGGTTTATGTTCTTGAGTTCTTATTAGGTCAGTATTGCAGCTCAGATGATGAAACGGTCATTGAAAAAGGCGTACAGAATGTAAAGAGGATTCTTGCAGATAACTTTGTACGACCGGATGAATCACAGAAAATACTCTCTCAGCTGCGTAAAAAAGGCAGTCATACAATCATTGATATGGTGACAGTTCGCCTGGATATGAAAAAGGACTGCTTCTTTGCAGAGTTTTCTAATCTGGGTGTTGGAAATGTGCCAATTGCGGATGAATACCCGGAAAAGTTTGACCGCCTGCTTTGTGGCGGTATCTGGTGTATTATTCAGTTGGACTATGAAGTTGAGGGCGACAATAACTTCGGAATCGAGGATATTGACGGAAATCCGCTTCGTTCCAAACAAAAGAAGCAGAAAGATATTTCGCCAATCAGTATCCGTAAGCTGACACCAATCCAGATGCCACATATTGATATTGATGGATTAAAGCAGGGACGAAAAGCATTTACCAAAGATGAATGGCTTGATATACTTCTACGTTCCATTGGTATGGAGCCAGATGAATTTACATACCGTGAGAAATGGCTGCTTTTGACCCGCATGATTCCACTGGTGGAGAATAATTTTAACCTTTGTGAGTTGGGACCGAGAAGTACGGGTAAGTCCCATCTCTACAAAGAGATTTCTCCGAATAGTATTTTGATTTCCGGTGGACAGACGACCGTTGCAAACCTGTTTTACAATATGGGACGCAAGACCGTTGGATTGGTTGGATTATGGGACTGCGTGGCATTTGATGAAGTTGCCGGAATTAAATTCAAAGATAAAGACGGTATCCAGATTATGAAAGACTATATGGCATCCGGCTCTTTTGCTCGTGGCAAAGAAGAAAAGGCGGCTACTGCTTCTATGGTGTTTGTGGGAAATATCAATCAGAGTGTGGATGTGCTGTTGAAAACATCCAGCTTGTTTGATCCGTTCCCAACGGAAATGGGAACAGATACAGCATTTCTTGACCGAATGCACTGTTATCTTCCGGGATGGGAAATTCCGAAGTTTAGACCGGAACACTTTACTAATGATTACGGTTTTATTAGTGATTATCTGGCAGAGTTCATCCGAGAGCTTCGTAAGGAACAGTATGGTGATGCACTTGACCACTACTTCCGCCTGGGAAAAAACTTAAATCAGCGTGATACCATAGCAGTTCGCCGTATGGTGGACGGTTATTTGAAGCTGATGTATCCAGATGGTGAGTTTACAAAAGAGGAACTGGAAGAAATCATCCAGATTGCACTGGAAATGCGCCGCCGTGTCAAAGAACAGCTGAAGAAGCTGGGCGGCATGGAGTTCTACGATGTGAATTTCTCCTATATTGACCTGGAAGATATGTCGGAACATTATGTTTCTGTACCAGAACAGGGCGGCGGCAAACTGATACCGGATGGAATGTGCAATCCGGGACAGGTTTATACCGTATCCAGAGGAAAAAGCGGGATGCTTGGTGTATTTCGTTTGGAAAGCCAGATGTTGCCGGGCAATGGAAAGATTGAAAGAACCGGACTGGGCAGTGATTCCAAGTGTAAGGAAGCGGTAAACACAGCCTTCAACTATTTGAAAGCAAATGGCAACCGGATTAGCGGTTCCATCAGCACTTCAACCAAAGACTATATCATCAATTATCAGGATTTACAGGGCATTGGAATGACTGATAAGCTGTCACTTCCTACACTGATTGCTCTTTGCTCGATTGCACTGGGAAAATCAGTAGTCAGCAATCTGGCGGTGCTGGGCGATATTACAATCAGTGGAACCATGATAAAGGTGGACGAACTTGCAAACACGCTTCAGGTATGCCTGGACAGCGGTGCAAAGAAAGTTCTGATTCCGAGTACCTCTTTTGTTGA
Source organism: Eubacterium sp. (assembly GCA_022764165.1). Classification (GTDB taxonomy): domain Bacteria; phylum Bacillota; class Clostridia; order Lachnospirales; family Lachnospiraceae; genus Oliverpabstia. The sequence goes on from JALERM010000076.1 coordinate 24,391, forward strand.
TTTCGCAAGTGTTCCAGCGGATTTGATGAGTGCATTTCAGTTGATTCCGTATCAGAGTGCGGAGGATGCGGTGTTTAAGGCATTGGGGGTAGAGTAAGCATATAAGTTAGGAGGGCACGAATGGCTATTGAAAAGGTAATCATTCAAAATTTTAAAAAATTTAAAGAACCATTTGAAATTAACTTTAACGAAAACATCAATCTTCTGGTTGGCGATAACGAATCTGGAAAATCAACTATTCTTGAAGCTATTCATGTGGCTTTGACAGGTGTGTATGCAGGTCGCAGCATTCGCAATCAATTATCTGCATATCTGTTTAATCGGGAGGCTGTTCAGGAATATCTTGAATCAGTGGAATCTGGTCATCCGACTGCGCCACCTCAAATAATGATTGAGATATATTTTAAGAGTGGTACTTTACCGGAATACGAAGGAAATGGAAACTCGGAAAATAATGATGGTATAGAAGGTATTAGATTTACGATAGGGTTTTCAGAAAAATTCAATGCCGACTATGAAAACTTGCTTAGGTCGGAAAAATTGACCAGTATTCCTATTGAATTTTATGAAGCTAAGTGGTTCTCATTTAGCAGAGATGAGAAAATGCCGAGGTTTATCCCTGTGAAATCGGTAATGATTGATTCATCCAATTATAGATACCAAAACGGATCGGACGTTTATATTTCAAGAGTGGTAAAAGATTTTCTGGAACCAGAGGATATAACTGCAATAACTCAGGCACATAGAAATATGATTGATGAGTTTTCTAAAAACGAGGCCATCCAAACTATTAACAAAAAAATAAGTGCTGCTTCGACGGTGATGAATGGGAAAATATCATTAAGTGCTGACCAGGGAGTTCAAAATTCATGGGAGTCAAGTTTGGTTACTCAGGTGGATGGAATTCCGTTTGCCCATGCGGGAAAAGGAGCTCAATGTGTGATAAAGACCCAGTTGGCTTTGAGTCATAAACAGGCAGAAAAAGCAAACATTATTTTGATTGAGGAACCAGAAAGCCACCTGTCATTTTCAAGGTTGAGTGAATTGATGGTGGCTATCGAAAAAGCTGCGTCAGGTAAGCAAATTATTGCATCAACGCATAGTAGTTTTGTGGCAAATAAGCTTGGACTGGAAAACTTGCTGTTACTCTCAGATAATAATTGCTGCTCAATGAAAGACCTAAAGAAAGATACCTTTGAATTTTTCAAAAAAGTAGCAGGATACGACACATTACGATTAATTTTATGTAAAAAGGCAATTTTAGTAGAAGGCGATTCGGATGAACTGGTTGTCCAGAGGGCGTATATGGATATACATAACGGTAGACTTCCAATTCAGGATGGTATTGATGTAATGACTGTAGGTGGCGTTACATTTAAGCGATATCTGGAAATTGCGCAGATATTACAAAAGGAAACTGCTGTTGTTACAGATAATGATGGTAATATTGAGGCTGTAGAAAAGAAATATAAAGAATATGAAGGGATTCCTTATATCAACATCTGCGTCGATGAAACGGTAGATACTGGTGATTTGAAACTGTCTGACAAAGCTTTCAATTATAATACATTGGAGCCCAAAATATTAAAGGAAAATGGACGAGAATCGCTGAATGATATATTTGGAACAACGTATCAGACGGATGATGAAATGCATAAATATATGCACGCTCATAAAACCGATTGTGCCATAGCTATTTTTGAATCACCTACCAAGATTAAGTATCCTGAATACATAATGAGGGCGGTCAAAAATGAGTAGTTTGATTATTGCGGCGGCAGGAGCCGGAAAAACCACTTTTCTTGTTGATCAAGCCTTAAAAATTCCAGAAAATATTTTGATAACAACATATACAGATGCCAATGAACAAAGCATTAGAGATAAATTTTATGAGTTGCATGGATGTGTTCCTGCAAATGTAACTATTATGCCATGGTTTTCTTTACTGATTAAACATGGAATACGACCATATCAAAGCTATCTCATAAAAAATAGAGTTTCCGGAGTGCTTTTAGTAAATAAGGCAGATCAAAACTTACTGAGGCTGAAAGATTCAAACGAAAAAAAATATGTCACAGCTTCTGGAAATGTATATTCCAATATGATTTCCAAATTACCATGTATATTGGATAATTTATCGAATGGTTGTGTATTTCGTAGAATGCAAAAAATCTTTCCTTATATTTTTATAGATGAAATACAAGACTTCGCTGGATATGATTTGGAAGTAATGAAAAAATTACATGAAGTTGGTTGCCATATGATTTTAGTGGGCGATCCTCGACAAACAACATATAGAACCCACTATGAAACGAAATACAAAAAGTATTCGGGTGGAAAAATAATGAACTTTGTTCAGGATAATATTCAGGGAATGGAGATTGATACAGATACATTGAGTGTATCGTATCGGAATAATCAAATTATATGTGATCTTGCGAACAAAATGTACCCAACTATGAAACCTTGTGATTCGGCTATGCATGAAACGACTGAACACGATGGAATATTTTGGGTTCACGAGAATGACATTGATAAATATGTGAATACATATAATCCCATTCAGTTGCGACATGATAAAAGAACCAAGGTGAGTCCGAAATCAAAAACGATGAATTTTGGATCTGCCAAGGGACTTACTTTTAACAGAGTTTTGATATATCCGACGAAACCAATGCTGGATTGGTTGTCTGGAAAATCCAAAGATATGAAGAATGAAAGCCTTTCTAAGTTTTATGTTGCAGTAACAAGGGCACGATATAGTGTGGCGTTTGTATACAAGACGAAGAAGTTTCCATCTAACGATATTGGAACAAAGTGGATACCTGATGTAATGGAATAGATAACAAATGATACGACAAAAAGTATTTACTTGGTGCAGATAGCAATATGGTATAGAACCGTAATATCTGTGGAAAGTTGTTTTACGCCACACAGACAATCAAAAATGATATGGATAGAAAATATGCAAAAAGCACTGAAAACCATAGGATTATTGGGTTTACAGTGCTTTTTCTTTGATTAAAGAGAAAAAATACAATAAATTTAAGTTTTGCTAACTTCCATAGAGGATTTTCTCCATTGCTTCATCGGCTCATGTTTCCCACAGTCATCACAGGTCTGTGGCCAGTTGATTTTCCATTCGAAGTATTCGTCTCTTGTAATCTCACCGGATTTTAATTCTTCTTTCCGGATTACCCATTCTTTCATAAAATCATTGACAAGTCCATAATTGATCCATAATCCCACAGGCGGATGTGCAGGCCAATTGTTGTTATCATGGTAGCGAACAGCAGTATCCTCGCTGGAATTACATCTTTCTCCGGGATAAGTTGCCATTTGGAACAGGTTGATTGCAGATGGATTGAATTCATCAATCCAGAACAGAAGCTCCATGAATTCGGTAGCATTCATGGTTGTTGTCTCATACAGTGTCCATGGATTCACATTTAGGATTTTAGCCATTTCTGTTACCAGTTCTCTCTTGGGAATCCGATAGTTTGTTTCGTACTGGGCAAGACGATTTGCTCCTTTTTCACCCCAGCCGAGGGCTGCGCCAAGCTCTGCTTGTGTCATTTTCCGGAATGTCCGGATTTTTTTTATTTTATCTCCAATCGTCATATCAGATACCTGCTTTCTTATTGATATTTCTATTTTACCCCCAAAATGCTTCTTTGTAAACAGAAACATTCGCTAAAATGCGAATTAAAATATTGACATTCGCAGAAAAGCGAACTATAATGATAGTGTATTTGAATTCGCAAAAAAGCGAATTATGAACAAGAAAACAAAATGAGCTGTATCATATGTCAACACAGATGCCGTGACCCTGTAAGGCTTTATTCTCAGGCGAGCGTCGAAGATACTCCGGAAACGACTGGTAAGTTTGCGAAGAAGCTGCCAGTAATCAGAAATATTCTGATAGAGGTCAGTTGTAATACTGACAGCGGATGATACGAATGGAAGCCAAACCAAGTGCAAAATTTTTGACTGAAAGGAGTGATGCCGAAAAATAACAGGGAAAGGGGGAGTGAAGCAATGAGGAAAGAGTTGGAATACGCAAAGAAAATAGCTGTGATTACAAAGTTATTTCATTCAGAACTTCTGTCAGAACAAGAATTTGAAAAAATCAGACGGAAACTGATGGATAGTTATCTGATTGTCGGGGAACGTAGTGATGATCCGATGAAAGCAATTGCATAGAATATAGAAAGTTGAGGAAAAAACAATGGAAGATAAGGTAATACAACATTCGTTCATATTTAAGATTTCAGATAAAATGACAGCACAAATTAAGAAACCAGTTACACATAAGGCGTTGCAGCATACTGCAGGGTATCGACGGATGGAGATGAACAGCTTGGCAGCTTCGAATCCCAGAAAGCATATTATGAGCAGAAAATAAAGCAGAATAAGGAATGGGTATCTGCAGGAATCTTTGCAGATGAAGCCATTACCGGAACAAAGGTCGATAAAAGAGAAGGGTTCCAGGAGATGATACGAAAATGTCAGAATGGTGAGATTGATATGATTCTTACAAAATCTATTTCCCGATTTTTCAGAAATACACAGGATATTATCAAATATGTACGCATGCTCCGTGACCGGAATATTGCGATTGTGTTTGAAAAAGAAAATATCAACACACTGGATATGAATGGAGAAATGCTCCTGACAATCTTAAGTTCTCTTTCGTAGGGAGAGGTGGAATCTCTTTCTGAAAATGTAAAGATGGGTTTAAAAATGAAAATGAAGCGCGGCGAGCTGGTAGGATTCAATGGCTGTTTGGGATATGATTATCATCCGGACACGAAAAGTATCACCGTAAATGAGCAGGAAGCGGAAACGGTGCGGTTCATTTATGATATGTACCTGCAAGGCTATGGAAGCTCTACCATTGCAAAACGATTGACGGAAATGGGAGTAAAAAACAAGCGGAGAAAAGTCGAATGGCATGATCATGGTGTTATGGGGATTATCAAAAATGAGAAATATAAAGGAGATATCCTGCTTGGAAAAACATTCACAGTTGACCCAATATCCAAAAGGCGGCTTGCTAATATGGGAGAAGAAGACAGGTATTACATCCGGGATCATCATGAACCGATTGTTTCAAGAGAGGTCTGGTATCAAGCAGACGAAATCCGATTGAAACGTGTAAAACCAAGGCTCATGGAGAACACCGGGAACAGGGAACGTTATACAAGACAGTTTATATTCAGCAGCATGCTTGAGTGTGGATACTGTGGTCATAAGCTTTCCCGGAGGACAAGGCACCAGACAACAACAACGAAAAAACCAGTATGGCAGTGTATGAATGCAATCAAGAATGGGATTAGCAGTTGCCCGAATTGCAAAGCTATAGATGAAGCGATTATTGAAAATGCATTTCTGGATGCCTTTCGACTTCTGGCAGATAATTTCGATGATGTTCTGGATTCGGTACTGAGTACTATCGAAGATGTATTAAAAGATGATACCGAATTAAAACGGGTAAAGCAACTGGAGAAAGATATCAGTAGCATTGAATCGAAAAAAAGAAGGTTAACAGATCTGTTGATTGATGGTAAAATAGAACAGGAAGATTATGATGAAAAGAAGCTGAGTTTTCAGCGGAAACTTCATCAGATGACAGAAGAAAAGGCTTATCTGGAAGAAAATATCGGACAGCAGAAAAATATAAGCAAGCGTATGGATCAGCTCCGTAAGACACTGGAAAATGAAGACATTCTGGATGAATTTGATCGTATTGTGTTTGAAAGCATTGTGGAAAAAGTAATTGTCGGTGGATACGATGAAAACGGGAATCCTTCCCCATATAAACTGACTTTTGTCCTGAAATGTAACCAGGACTTGAAAGTAAATGATGCAAAAGCAGAATATCGAAGTAAACAGAAAGTGAAAAAGGTGTCATGATGGAGCAGGATAGAAAAGAGTATTTGGATAAAGATGAATCGGAAAAAATGTGTTCATCAAAGACTGGCGAGGCTGGGGAAATGTGTTCTCCAGCCGATACCGATACATGTGGAGACGGTTGTTCTTTTGTCCGGAAAAACTCCGGATGATACGTTTGAGGTCGACTTGGACTTGGATGAGCTTGACATTACTTCTGCTGAGTCAAAGGCTACCTATCAGGACATCAAGGATTATGTGCTGAAAGAATTTGGCTTAAAGGTTTCAACTTTATATATTTCCCAAATCAAACGCAAGTGTGGTATTGATGTAGGAGAGCATTATAATATCTCTCAGAAAGAAAATCAGAAAGTACCACAATGCCCGAAAGAAAAGGAAGATGCTATCCGTGCTGCTCTTGAACATTTTGCAATGATCTAAAAGTCATTGCTGATTTCAAGGAGGAATAGCATATGAAGTCATTATTCGAAGAAATGGGCGGTACATATACGCTCGGCGCAGGTGGAATGTATTATCCGGATTTGGAACTTCCGGAGGAAGAACCGCATTACGGAAAGTACGGCAGAATATATCCACGAATGCACTCCGCTTTCGGAGCAACAGCCGTGGCTTTTAACTTGCGGTTAAGTTTTTATCTCTCAGGTTAACATCTACTCGATTGTGATATGAATATCAGCTTGCTATAATAAAGACAGAAAAAAGCTTTTTGCAATATCCTCAAAGGAGATTAAAATATGCCCATGAACATAGTCATCCAAGAGCAGCGCAAGCTACTTGGATTAACACAAGAACAGGTTGCTGATTATCTCGGTGTTTCTACTCCCGCCGTCAGTAAATGGGAGAAAGGTATCACAAGCCCTGACATTGGCCTACTGCCTCCGTTAGCCAGACTTTTGAAGATTGATTTGAATACGTTGTTTTGTTTTAGCGAGAATTTGTCTGCACAGGAAATTGGATTATTCTGCAACGAACTCGCTAAACAAGCGAGAGAAGATATTCTTTCTGCATTTGATGCGGCTGAAGCAAAGATGCACGATTACCCGCACAATGAACAGCTGCTTCTCAATGTCACGATTATTCTGGATTCCTTGCTGCTGCAGACCGTTGATGATACTTTACCGATTGACAGTCTTGATGCAAAGATTTCAGACTGGTATTTACAGTTGGCTGAGAGCAGCGATGACAAGATACGAAACAGCGCCAACTATATGAGAGTTAGCCGCTATATTCGTCAGGGCAATACAGATGCTGCACAAGAGGTTCTTGATACTATTCAAGATAAAACTGACCTCATTAGTGCATTGCCAGACAAGCTCATGCTTCAGGTATCCATTTATTTGCAACAGCACAAATCAGAATTGGCTGCATTAGAACTGGAAAAGGCATTATTCAAAGAAATTACCAGAGTTCAGATGCTTCTGACGAAACTGGTTGATGCTGAATTAGCTTCTGGGAACACAGAATTTGCCTGTAAGATTGCAGAGAAAGCAAGTGCCATGGTGGATATATTCGATATGTGGGAATACAACAGATATGTTGCTTCTTATCAAATTGTGGAACGAGAGAAGAATGCAGACACGATGCTTCATTTACTGGAACAAATGCTTGAAGCACTCACTACACATTGGTCATTGACGGATTCTGTTCTGTATCACAGGCTGGCTCCCGAAACCAAAGCTGTTCAATCCCGTGAATTAATGTCAGTTCTTCTCAGCGGGTTGGAAACTGATCCTGAGTGTGCGTACCTTCGCGAACATCCAAAATTCAACGAACTTATCAGCAAATACAAAAACAAATAAGGGATACGGCTGCTACTGCCTTTCGGAAGTTACAGCCGTGTTTTTCTTATCTCTCATATTCTTTTTTCTGTTTCTTTGGCTGTGGTGTTTCCTGTCGGGGTGCATTTAGTTTAGCTTCTTTGTTTTCAGGTGTACTGGGTACTGATATGCCAAGACGAGAAGTTGAAATAGAGCGCAAGCTGACAGAGCATATCTAGAACTTCCTCTTGGAGTTGGGACAAGGATTTGCGTTTGTAGGCAGACAGGTACATTTGGAAGTGGGTGGAGATGACTTTTATATTGATCTGTTGTTCTATCATCTGAAACTTCGCTGCTATGTGGTAATCGAATTGAAAGCCTGCGATTTTGAGTCTGGATTTATCAGTCAGCTCAATATGTATCAGAATGTGGTAAATGATATTTTGCGCCATCCAAATGACAATCCAACCATTGGATTGCTTTGGGTCAAAGGTAAAAACCAGACAGTAGTTGAGTATTCTCTTGCTGGATACCAGAATCCGATCGGTGTAGCGGAATGGAAAAATCAGATGGTAAAATCACTTCCGGAAGAATTGAAAAGCAGCTTACCGTCTATCGAAGAAATCGAAAAAGAACTGGAGTAAAAAGTGCCACAGGCCGTGGCACAATTACATATCACCTATGAACGGAGGTGGATAGAATTGAAAACAAGAAGATGTTACATATACACACGAGTATCTACCACGATGCAGGTGGATGGATATAGTCTGGACGCACAGAAAGATAAGTTGAAAAAGTATGCTGAATTTCAGGATATGGTAGTTGCTGGGGAATACTCTGATGAGGGAAAATCCGGAAAGAATATTGAAGGACGTCCACAGTTTCTACAGATGCTGAAAGACATTGGATTAGGAAAGGATAATGTTGAATTTGTCCTTGTGTTTAAGCTTTCCCGTTTCGGAAGAAACGCAGCCGATGTACTTAGTTCCTTACAGCGTATGCAGGATTTTGGGGTCAATCTGATCTGCGTGGAAGATGGTATAGATAGTTCCAAAGACAGCGGAAAACTGATGATTTCGGTCTTATCTGCAGTTGCTGAAATAGAGCGTGAAAATATCCTCGTTCAGACCATGGAGGGACGCAGACAGAAAGCCCGTGAGGGTAAATGGAATGGTGGTTTTGCTCCTTATGGATATAAACTGGAAAATGGAGAACTTTTGATTGCAGAAGATGAAGCAGAGGTTATCCGTATTATCTATGATAAATATGTAAATACCACCATGGGAGCGTCTGCGGTTGCTACTTACTTAAACGAACATGGTTATGTGAAGAAAAAACGTCAGAACAATACTTTGGATATGTTTTCAGCACATTTTATTAAACTGGTTCTGGATAATCCGATTTATTGTGGAAAACTTGCCTATGGTCGTCGTAAAAATGAGAAGATTGCCGGAACCCGTAATCAGTATCATATTGTAAAACAGGACGACTATCCGGTTTATGATGGTGTGCATGAAGCAATCGTTTCTGAAGAAATATGGCAGATGGCACAGAGAAAACGTCAGGAAACGGGAGTCAAGAGCAAGAAAATTTATAATCAGGAACACGAAAATATTTTGTCCAGTATCCTGCGTTGCCCTGTATGCGGAGCTGCGATGTATGGCAATGTAAATCGTAAGAAGAAAAAGGACGGAACCTTATATAAGGATTATTACTATTACCATTGCAAACATCGTACTACAGTCAATGGTCATAAATGCGGATACAGACGGCAGTGGAAACAGGATATGGTGGATGCTGCGGTGGAGGAAGTAATCAGAAAACTGGTTACGAATCCGAAGTTTGAACAGGCGATTCGCCAGAAGATTGGTTCCAGAATTGATACAGATGAATTGGAAACAGAATTGGAACAGCTTCGTAAGAAACTTCGTCAGTTAAACGGAGCAAAGACAAAGTTGGGACAGCAGATGGACAGTCTGGATGTAACAGACAAGCATTATGACCGCAAGTATCAGGACATGGAAGAGCGTCTGTATAAACTGTATGACGATATTGATTCTGTGGAAGAAGAAATCGAGGAAGTAGAAACCAGAATCTATAACGTGCGTCAGCAGAAAATTTCCGGTGACAACATCTATCAATTTCTTCTGTATTTTGATAAACTGTATGATAAGTTCAGCGATGCCGAAAAGAAAGAATTTCTTAACAGCTTCATTGAACGAGTAGATATTTACGAGCAAGAGCAGCCGGATGGCCGTTTCTTGAAGCACATAAAATTTAGATTTCCTGTCTACTTTAATGGAAAGGAGATAGAGGAAATGAGTTGGGACAATGAAACAACAGTTGAAACTGTGTGTTTGCTATCGAGAAATCCTTGATTTTATGTGTGTGGGGGGTAAGGGCAATTTTAAGAAAATATGGCTGTGTTTTTTCTAAAATGTATAAAAATGCACATGGGGGACAATTTGCTAAAAGATTCAAGTTGTATTGCATTACAGTGAGGTGAGTATATTGGCAGATAATTATTGGAAATTAGAATTAAATGAATATATACGCCAGGGTGAACCAGATAAGGTAGATAAAAGCAATGCCTGGAAAACAGCAATTGGTCTTCAGGATGTGGATGGATTAAAGCCTTCTGATTATTTGATTGAAACGGCAAAAGAACACATTGAAGGAAAAATAAGTATAAATGTTTTTTGAAAATCTTTTGATGAGTGTAGGCCATGAGTTGAAAAACAGATATATGCATATTGATTATGAAAACCAAAGTGTAATTCAAAGTGCAAATATATCTAATTCAAAGTGCAATAATTGCACTTTGGGGGAGTTGGCAATTATTAATGAACTGATAAAGAAACCGGAGATTACACAAAAAGAATTAGCAAGTATCATTGGAAAGTCTGAGAGGACAATTAAGACTAGAACTGTTGAAATGCAGGAAAAGGGTCTTATTTGTCGTGAAAATGGTAAGCGAAACGGAAAGTGGAAAGTACTTGTAGAAATCTAGCACTGTGAAGAATGATACAGGAGCCGGTGCCAAATGAAAGGAGTGGCAATCGTATGGAAGATAATATTTTTTTGAAGGATGAGAACCAACTGAGTTTGAAGCAATATATGAATTATCATGAAGGTGGAAGAAAGAATCTGGGAGATTCTGTGCCTATCGCAGTGTATCGAATGTTGGAATATTCTATTCGGAAACAACTGGAAGAACAGTTTGGAAAAGATGTCCAGAAAGAAGTGATGCTGACGGTTGCTGAAGATGCTGACTGTTCAGGTCTTCCTCTTCTGGGTGAGACAGTTTGTAATTATGATGAAGGATTTATTTCAGGAATTCTATCCTCTTACATGGGCAAACAATATGAGGCAGTGGAAATCAACTGTTGGGCGACCGGAGATCGAGTGTGCAGATTTCAGGCGGATATCAAAGAAAGGTAGGACTGCAGTGATGACAGATCAGAATTGCGAAATGCTATTTGAATACTTAAAGAGTATTCTTTACGATGATGTAATTCAGCCGTTTGATGTAAATGCTTTGGATGAGCCATTCAGGAAGCTTGGTCTGGGACTTCACGTTCTTCAGAGATCGGTAGAAGAGATGAAAACATATTCAAAAGATCTGTCATGCGGGAATCTGTCAGGACAATTTCCTTCCCGCGATAATTTTCTTTGTGTGAATCTGAAAAATCTGCATGCGAACCTGAATCATCTTACCTGGCAGGCAAAACAGGTGGCCGCCGGCGATTACTCTCAGCACGTTTCCTATCTGGGAGAATTTTCAGATGCCTTTAATCTGATGACAAAACAGTTGCAGGAAAGAGAAATATATCTTGCCAGGATGGCCTTCTGGGATCAGTTGACAGAAATCAGAAACAGAAGATTTTTCATGGAGTATATGGATAATTTTCTGAAAAAGAAAAAACAGGCAACTTTGTGTTACATGGATCTGGATGGTCTGAAATATGTCAATGACTTTTATGGCCATCTCGAAGGCGATGAATATATAAGAAGTTTTGTGAATGCTGTACAGGAAAATCTGGAAAATGTCAGTCTGTTTGCACGACTTGGTGGAGATTACAGGGGAAGAAGAAATCCCGATTGATAACCTTCTGACCATTGTGGATGAAGCCATGTATCAGAAAAAGAAGAAAAATAAAGAACAGTTTCATGGAGGACAGTCGATGGCTGCGCCAGATGCTCAGCAGCGGCTGGGAAAATGAATAAGAAATGCATCAGCGTAGAATGTAGAATATTTATGGAAAACTCGTCTATACTAGTAAAAAAAGTTTCTGGTATGGAGGAGTTTTTTTATGTCAGGATTCTGGATTGCCTTACTTTCCGGTGCGTTGATGAGTATACAGGGAATTTTTAATACGGATGTGACAAAGCAGACAAGTTTGTGGGTGGCAGCCGGATGGGTGCAGCTGTCAGCATTGCTGGTGTGTGTAGCAGCCTGGCTGTTTACAGGGAGAGAGAGTATCAGTGCCTTATGGCAGGTGGAGAATAAGTATGCTCTGCTGGGAGGGGTAATAGGATCGTTTATCACGATTACAGTCATTCGCAGTATGGACAGTCTGGGACCGGCACGTGCCACCATGCTGATTGTACTGTCGCAGTTGGTGGTTTCCTATCTGGTGGAAGTTCTGGGTATATTTGGCGTGGAAAAGCAGGGACTGGAATGGAAAAAACTGGTTGGCATCCTGATTATGGCAGCAGGTGTGGTTCTGTTTAAATGGGAGTAGTTTTTTTAAAATGCAGTCTTGTAATTGGATGGCAAATTAGGTAAAATAAAATGTGTATGCATGGGAGGGAACCTTATGAATTCCATAAGGAGTGATGCATATGAAGCGTTTGTTTTTACTTTCCGTTTTATTTATGTGGACTGTATGCTGTTTTGGCTGCGGAGAGTCAGAGTCTGTGCTGAAAGAGATGGATACAGCAGCAGAGGAAGTGCCGGAAGAAGAACCTGTACAGGAAGAGGACGATTTGGAAGAAACCATTTTTGTTGATGTCTGTGGTGCTGTACAGCAGCCGGGAGTATATGAACTTCCTGCAGGAAGCAGGATATTTCAGGCAATTGCACTGGCAGGCGGGCTGACAGAAGAAGCGGAAAGCCGGCTGATCAATCAGGCAGAGGTTTTGACAGATGGTCAGCAGATTCGAATTTATACAAGAGAAGAGTCTGAGAAGCAGGAAATCGCAGCAGCTGCAGGGCAGAATGCAGGCGTGCAGGGAGCCGCAGGGGCAAAGATTAACTTGAATCTGGCAGATAAGAACGTATTGATGACTCTGCCGGGAATCGGTGAAGCTAAGGCGGAGGCAATTCTGGCTTATCGTCAGGAGAAAGGCGGATTTTCTTCTGTGGAAGAATTGATGCAGGTTGAAGGAATTAAAGATAAATTATACGAAAAACTGAAAGATAAAGTAACGGTACAATGAATTGAGGAGTGAAATGATGGGTAAAAAGGTACTGGTTGTTGACGACGAAAAATTGATTGTGAAGGGAATACGATTTAGTCTGGAACAGGATGGGATGGAAGTGGACTGTGCCTATGACGGAGAAGAAGCTCTGGAGTGTGTGCAGAATAAGGAATATGATATGATTCTGCTGGATTTGATGCTGCCAAAGCTGAACGGCTTGGAAGTGTGTCAGCAGATTCGGGAATTTTCTGATGTTCCGATCATTATGCTGACTGCCAAGGGAGAAGATATGGATAAAATTCTTGGGCTGGAGTACGGAGCAGATGATTATATTACCAAACCATTCAATATACTGGAAGTAAAGGCACGGATTAAAGCGATTATGCGTCGGACCAGCAAGGCGGCACCGCAGGAAGAGAAAGTGCGTATGGTAGAAGTGGGTGATCTTCGTCTGGACTGTGAAAGCCGCAGAGTGTTTATCAAAGGTCGTGAGATTAATCTGACAGCAAAAGAATTTGATGTACTGGAGCTTCTGGTGTTTAACCCCAATAAGGTGTACAGCAGAGAAAACCTCCTCAATATCGTCTGGGGTTATGAGTATCCGGGTGATGTACGAACAGTGGATGTTCATATTCGTCGTCTCAGAGAAAAAATTGAGACGAATCCCAGCGAACCCAAATACGTACATACCAAATGGGGAGTGGGATACTATTTTCAGGCATGAGCAGAGAGGACGTCAGAGGGACGTCCTTTTTCCGACTTATGTGTAAGAGGATGTAACTATTCAGCAGTCACTGTGACGGTACTGAACAGTTACAAGAGGATAACAGAATGGAGAAAAAATTTACATTTTTTAAAAGTCTTCGTTTCCGGATTATGGTGATTCTGGTGATTATCGGAATTGTGCCAAGTATTATCGTTGAGAAGGGAATTGTCAACAGTTACGAAGACCGGGCGGTTTCGCTGAGGAGCTTTAGTGTAAAAAACCAGTGTGATATACTAAGCAATCAGCTGGTGAAGGAACAGTATCTTCAGAATCCAAGTTCTGTAGCCATTGACAGTGAACTTACCATGCTTTCCACGGTATACAACGGCAGGATCTTAATCGTAGATCAGGACTTTCGTGTGGTAAAAGATACCTATGATATTGATCGGGGCAAATACATGATCTCCGAAGAGGTAATCCGCTGTTTTACTGATGGTAAGGAAACCAGCAATTATGACAGAGAAAACCGGTACATTGAGATGACTGTTCCCATCCATACAGATCTGGAAAATGATAAGCAGGTGGCAGGAGTTCTTCTGATCAGTGTTTCCACAGAAGAAATTGTAGCAAGTATTCATATCCTGGAGCAGAAAGGTATGACGATCCTGTCAATTATTATGGTACTGGTGGTGGCACTTGGGTATGTGCTGGCCGGTATACTGATGAAGCCATTTGAAAAAATCGGAAAGTCTATTGAAGATATTACAGACGGATTTCTGGATGAAAATATTTCTGTTCCGGATTACGCTGAGACAGTGATGATTACAGATGCTTTCAACAAAATGTTGGGTCGTCTCAAATCTCTGGATGATTCCCGACAGGAATTTGTATCCAATGTCTCGCATGAACTGAAGACGCCGCTGACTTCTATGAAAGTTCTTGCGGATTCCCTGGTAGGACAGGAGAATGTACCGATTGAACTGTATCAGGAATTTATGCAGGATATTGCGGATGAGATTGACAGAGAGAATAAAATCATTACGGATCTGCTGACTCTGGTGAAATTGGATAAAAAAGCAGAAAATATGAATATCGAATCAGTAAATATCAATGAATTGCTGGAATTGATTTTGAAGAGGCTGAAACCGATTGCCGCGAAGCACAATATTGAGCTGGTGCTGGAAAGTTCCAGGGCAGTTAATGCAGAAATTGATGAGACCAAGCTTACTTTGGCTATCAGTAACCTTGTGGAGAATGCGATTAAGTACAATTTGGAAAATGGGTGGGTCAGAGTATCATTGAATGCGGATCACAAGTATTTTTATGTTACGGTGTCTGATTCGGGAAAAGGAATTCCGGAAGAATCCATTGACCATATTTTTGAACGTTTTTATCGGGTGGATAAATCTCATTCCACAGAAATAGAAGGCACCGGACTTGGTCTGGCAATTACAAGAAGTGCGATTTTGATGCACCATGGAGCAATCCGGGTACGCAGTAAAGAAAATGAGGGAACGACATTTTCAGTCAGAATCCCTTTGACATTCATCCGGTAGAATGAGGTGAAGGTTTGAGAAAAACAGGAAAAATATATCTGACGATCCTGCTGATATTAGTTTTATGTCTGTCAGGGTGTGAGGAAGAACAGGACAAGACAGTATATCAATTATATTCTGTCAACTATGATAAGGGCATCATCGAGGGAAATAATTATGTGACTGAGACGGAAGCGGTGGAGCAATTGGCCGCTGACATGGCGGAACAGATTTCCGGACAGGAGGAGGAGACAGGAATCCTGCCCCATCAGGTTAAAATTCTGAGTTATGAATTGTCGGGAGATATTCTCCGGCTGAATTTTAATTGTTCTTATCGGAAGATGGGGGCAGTGGAAGAAGTGTTATGCAGAGCTGCTATTGTTAAAAATTTTGTTCAGTTTGAAGGAATTCGATACGTACAGTTTCAGATTGAGGGTGAATCCCTGTTGGATTCCCGGGGAAAACCGGTAGGTCTTATGAATGCAAACAGTTTTCTGGAAAACTCGGGAAAAGACATTACAGCATATCAGTACACAGAATTAGAGTTGTATTTTACAAATGCTGCTGGAGACAAACTGGTAAAGGAAAAAAGAAATGTATATTATACCAGTAATTCACCGATAGAAAAGGTGGTTGTGGAACAGTTGATCCGGGGACCGAAGGAAGATGGTCATTTTGCCACGCTTTCTTCTACTACGGGAATTCTTTCAGTCACACAGGCTGATGGAATCGCCTATGTCAACCTGGATCAGAGGTTTGTGACGGAAGCTCTGGATATCCAGCAGGAAATTCCGGTATACTCAATTGTCAATTCTCTGATCGCCGCAGGAAATGTGCAGAAAGTGCAGATTTCTGTCAATGGAGATAGTAAAGTAGTATTCAGAGAAAGTATGAGTCTGAATCAGTTTTATGAGAAAAATCCGGAATTGGTGGAGGCGGAGGGATGAGTAAAGTCAAAAGACCGATGTGTCTTGCTGCCTGCATCCTTGCTTTTGTAATTATTCTGGCAGACCTGTTGGGGATTTCCTGGATATGGAGATCGCCGGCAGGTCGGGTGCCGGATTCGGAAAGAGAAAAAATCACTGCACAGGGTGAGGTTTACGATCAGGAAGAGCAAATCTATACGAATCAAGTGATAACATATCTATATCTGAAACGTACCAGTCTGTATGTGAATGGTAAAACATACCCCATAAGAAATATCAAATGTTACATAGAGGGAAGCCAGGAAAATTTTCTGGGGGAATGTCTGTCAGTGACAGGAACACTGGAGGTTCCTGAAGAACCTGGAAATCCGGGAGAATTTAATCGGAGGCGTTATGAACAGGCACGGAAAATAGACTATTATCTGAAAAAATGCAGAATTGGGGAACGAAGTTCTGAGCAGCAGGGATTTGCAGTACTTATGGCAAAATGCAGAAATTACTTCAGTGGGGTTCTGGAAAGTATTTTCCCGGAACAGGAAGCAGGAGTGCTGGAAGCTATGCTTTTGGGAGAAAAGAAGCTTCTGGAGGATGAAGTGCAGTCGGGCTTTCAGGCAGCCGGCATCAGTCATGTGATTGCCATATCCGGGCTCCATATCAGTATGCTGGGGGCTGCACTATGGTCAGCCATGCAGTGGGTCGGATTTCCCATAATCTTAAATGCAGCGGTATCCTGTACCGTTCTTCTGGGATACGGTGTACTGATTAATAATCCTGCGACAGCAGTGCGGGCAGTTATCATGTTCCTGGTGATGATAGGTGCGAGACTGTTTGGGAGAGCATACGATCTGCTTTCGGCACTCTCTCTGGCGGCAATCCTCCTCCTTGTAGATAACCCGGATTTGTTGTTTTCAGGTAGTTTCCAGCTTTCTTTTGCGGCAGTTGTTGCCATGGGGACGTATGTGGCTCAGAAAAGAGAACTGCTTCGGATGCTATTTCCAGGAAAACGGTGGATGGAAACGGCAGGAACCGGATTGGCACTGTGGATCAGCATGCTTCCGGTGAGTCTGTCAGTATTTTCTCAGGTGTCAATGGTTGGAATTCTCTGCAATCTGGTGGTACTGCCGTTGATGCCTCTGGTGCTGGGATCAGGTTTTACGGCTCTGATTCTGGGGTGTTGGAGCTGCCGGGTGGGAAGTATTGCGGGAATACCAGCCTATGGGCTGGTAAAGCTATTTGAAGCAACCGGAACTTTGGTAGAAAAAATTTCGTGGGGTGTATGGACACCCGGGAATCCTTCCATTGTAATCGTTGTAATTTGTTATATACTGTTGGGATTAGAACTTGTTCTGGAAAAAAGGATTTCCAGGAGAATAGTGCAGGCAGCATTATCCGTATGGATACCTGCAGCCGTGATATTGATTTTGTCAGCTCCCTGGAAAAATGTTGACAGTATTACGGTTCTGGATGTGGGGCAGGGAGATGGAATTGTTCTCCGAAGTGGAAAAGTTCAGATTCTGGTTGACGGAGGCAGCACCAGCAGGAGTCAGGTGGGCAAATACGTCCTGCTTCCTTATCTGAAACATGAAGGCATATCCGTACTGGAAGGGATTTTTCTGACTCACACGGATGAAGATCATATGAATGGTGCGAAAGAAGTGCTGGAAGAAGCACAGAAAGGATGGCTGACCGTGCAGCAGGTATTTTTTCCTGTCTGGATGGCACAGACCGAAGAAGGGAAGGAGATTTTACGGCTGGCGGAACAATGTGGAGCTTCCTGCCGGACACTGCAGACAGGAGACAGTTTATGCATGGGAAATGCGATGATACGGATTCTTCATCCCGGAACAGGGGATTATTCTCAAGATCCCAATGGTGGTTCTCTGGTTTTTGAGTGGGAGTGTGACGGGATACGTGCACTTTTTACCGGAGATTTGCCCTTGGAACAGGAAGAAGGATTACTGGACAGGGTTCGTCCCTGTACATTTCTGAAAGCGGCGCACCACGGTTCGAATGGATCCACATCAGAACAATTTCTGGAGAAAGCCAGCCCAAAAGCAGTCTGGATTTCCTGTGGAATCAATAACCGGTACGGACATCCGGGGGAGGAGACTATGGAAAGGCTTAAAAATTATGGTGCTGAAATTTTTCGGACTGATCAGCAGGGTGCATTGATATTGAGCCGAAAATCCAACACTGAGTCATGGGGGTTAGTTACTGTTCGATAGCGCTGACGCTTTTACGATTGTGCTATCGGGAAAACAGTCCAGCGAAAAGTACGGTTAATTAACGTGGATTATACTAACTTTACATTAAAAAAAGGACATGCTATAATTTGTGTAAATAAGTTTTTGTGAAGGAGAATATATAGATGAGAAAGAAAACTGGTTTGACGTTAGGGATTTGTGCCGGCGTACTTGCTATTGTTGCTGTCGTTGTGGGAACTGGTGTGGTAGTAAAAATGTTTGGGGAAAAAGATGAAGCCAGAGAAGAAACCTATGTGCCGGAAGAAATGGAATCACAGCCGGAGCAGCAGGATACAGAAGCCAGTAAGGCAGAACCTCTTTCCTATACATCAGTGATGATCCAGGCGGGAGATTATGTCACGGTGGAATATCCGGTATTCTCAGGCGGGGAGTATCAGGAAGCGGTACAGCGTCTGAACGAGAGGTTTAAAAGTGAAGCTGAACGTATTGCATCGGAACAGGAAACAGAAATGAACTCTTTTTTGACAGAGGCAGAAAAGATGGATATGGATATTTCCGTCAGTTTTGAAAGAAGTCTGAAAAACGTATATATTGAAGGTTCTATGATTTGTGTAGAACAGTCTGATTATTCGTATACAGGAGGCGCTCATGGGCTGGCAGGATTAACAGGCATTAATTATGATCTGGAAGAAGAACGGGAATTGTCCATGGAAGAAGTTCTGGGCTGTTCTAAAGAAAATGCAGTGGAAGCTGTTGCCGGGGCTTTTTCCCGAACAGAACTTGTACAGGAGGGGATTATTACCCTGGATCAGGTACGTGAAAATGTGGATGAAGCTGTATATTACATGACTGAAGAAGGGCTGCATATTGTATTTCCTCAGTATAGCCTGGGAGCTTATGCAATTGGAATGCCGGAAGCTGTGGTAACAGAGCAGGATGTGAAAGCTGTACAAAGCTGATATTATATGGCGGGAGTGAGCATGAAAAGTATTCTGGAAGACATTAAAAAGGAAGAATATCAAAGAGTATATCTGTTTTATGGTGAAGAGGAATATCTGAGAAGACAGTACCGTGACAAATTAATTCAGGCACTGAATCCGGATGGAGACACCATGAATTTTGCAAGATTTGAGGGAAAAGGAATCAACGTACGCGAGATTATTTCTCTGGGTGAAACCATTCCATTTTTTGCGGACAGAAGAGTATTGCTCCTGGAAAATACAGGATTTTTTAAAGGGCAGTGCCCGGAATTGACAGAATATATCGGAAAACTGCCGGATTATCTTGTGTTACTCTTTGTAGAGAGTGAAGTAGATAAGAGAACCAAAATGTATAAGGCAGTGACAAAAAACGGAAGAGCCGTGGAGTTTTCCAGACAAAAAGATGAAACTCTGATGCGCTGGGTTTTGGGTATTCTTAAGAGAGAGGGGCGTCAGATCACACAGAGGGATATGGAGTTGTTTCTCACAAAAACCGGAAATGAAATGAGTAATATTGAGAAAGAGCTTGAGAAATTGATCTGTTATACTATGGGGAGATCTGTGGTCACGGCGGAGGATATCGAGGCGGTATGCACTACCCGTGTTACCAACCAGATATTTGCCATGGTTCAGGCTGTTTCTGAACAGAATCAGAGGAAAGCTCTGGATTTGTATTATGATTTGCTGGCACTGAAAGAGCCGCCGATGCATATTCTTTATCTCCTTGCCCGCCAGTTCAACCAGCTTCTGCAGGTAAAAGAACTGCGGTCACAGGGAATGGGAAATAAGGAAATAGAGACAAAAACAGGAATTCAGGGCTTTGTGATCCGCAAATATATGGGAATTATCGGAAGATATACTTCAGAAGAACTTCGCCAGGCCGTGGAAGACTTTACACAGGCAGAAGAAGATGTGAAAACAGGGCGTCTGAATGACGTGCTCAGCGTAGAATTGCTGATTGTAAAGTACACGAAATAAAAAAAGAAAGAACAAAAAAGGACAATCATTGACGGGATGATTGTCCTTGCTTTTAATCCTTAATTTTGTCTGTAACATTTGATATACAGACAGTCAGCCGTAATTAAGCGATTGTGTTAACTGCTTTTGTAACACGGGCAACTTTTCTTGCCGCATTGTTTTTATGATATACACCCTTAGATGCTGCACTCTCAATAGCAGAGATAGCTGCCGGAAGAGCTGCCTGAGCTGCTGCCAGATCTTTGTTAGCAACTGCTGTATCAACTTTCTTCATAGCAGTTTTAACTGCAGAACGGATGGATTTATTTCTTTCAGCTTTTGTTCTGTTAACCAGAATTCTTTTTTTAGCAGATTTGATATTTGCCATTTGATTCGACCTCCAACATAATCCTATATAATTTTCTTATGGTTATTCCGAAACACGACCCGAATGGTATGTAAAACGGGCGGTCAGGATAATATTTGATCAGCTTAGACACGGAAAAGCCAATCCGAACACACTTATATAGTTTATGCCAAGAAATGGGGTTTGTCAATGGTTTTTTCGTTGTAAGATGGGGTATTTATAAAAAAGTATATTTCTTTGTTAATTTGAAGAGGGACGGAAACTTCATATCATTTTTTCAGAAGCAGGCCGTTCCTCCTCAGCTAGCCGCTAACTACGACTAATTGACGCTCAGGAAAGCCTTCGCGCCAAAGTCTCCGTAAGCGTCGGATCTTCGGACTCACTTTCCCCAATGCTTCTGAAAAAATGATATGAAGTTTCCTGTTCTCTTCCAAATGTAACAAAATGCGTGAGGGAGGGGTGGATGTTGTACTTTGAGACAATTAATATGAGTTTTTATAATAGCACTTGTTGTGATTAAAGTTTAGCATGCATCCCTTCTAGGCGCATTTTGTTTCGTTTGGAATTAGACAGGAGAATCTATGGTATTTTTCAGAAGCATTGGGGAAAGCGAGTCCGAAAATATGCACTTAGCAAGACTTTGGCGCGAAGGCTCTCCTGAGCGTCAATTAGTCGCGCTTAGTGCAGAGTTGAGGAGGAGCGGCCTGCTTCTGAAAAATACCA
>JALERM010000106.1 GCA_022764165.1 Eubacterium sp.
CTGACATGCGCAATGACCACAATTCATAAGAAATAATCTCCTTATGTTTTCTTCTTATCATAATATGCGGATCAACAAATCCTGTGAAAGTCTCACTTGATTAGATAGAGTTTTTTCTTATCTTTTGAATATGTTATGAACTTCAGGACTTCTCTCAGAAGACTTTTTCTTGAGTATAGGCTACAAATCCCAGAAACCAATGATATAGCCTATAAAAATCAAAAAAAAGATAGGATGGAAATCATAACAGCAACCATTGGAGCCTATCGAAAACGAAAAAAGGCAGGAGAAAAATCCGAAAACTAATCAATGAAGCCTACCAAAAGATAGAAGGCAGGACAGAAGCCCACATAACAAGCATCTGAACCGGACAGGGTTCTGTCCCTATATACAAAATACTGCATACAACGGTACTGATTTTATCTGATCAACCATCCCAAAATTCCTTGTAGAAATCCGAATACTGTATATCGGATGATATTTTTCTCTGTAAACCTTCAGACTTTTCGCTTTCACATGATCTCCTGCCTTACACTCTACAGGAATCACATGATTATCTTTGATAATCAGGAAGTCAACTTCTGCAGAACCTTCAGACCCCCAATAAAGTAATTCATATCCATTGGATCTGAGAGCACATGCCACATAGTTTTCCGCAAAAATTCCACGAAAATGATCTGCTTCATTCCCCAGCAGTCTTTCCAGATTCATCCCTGTTCTTGCAGACATGATTCCCGTATCACTGTAATATAATTTAAATGCTGTCAGATCCAAAAAGGCAGAAGGCGGCATAAACCCCTGCGTGCATTTTACACACTTGTTCACAATGCCTGCACGAATCAGCCAGTCGATGGATTCTCCATACTGTGATGCACGCGCCCCACTTTTAATCAGTTTATACTGAAATTTTTTAGATTCCTTCGCCAGTTGTGACGGCAGCGAATCATACGCTGCAAAAATTTTAACTGACTCCCCAGGCAGTGCATATTTTGCCATATCTGCAATATAAGAATCCAACAGCATCTGTCTGATTTCCTGTTGACTCAATGTGGCGGAAGATGTAATCTCCGCAAGCACTGCAGCCGGCATTCCTCCGATAATACAGTAATTGTTATACTCGAATAATGCTTCTTTGTGTATCATCTCATCCACCGGCCGATTATTTTCAAAATGTGCACGAATCGTCTCAGCAAGTATTTCTTTTCCCTTAGCCCATAAAAACTCCTCAAAGTCCATAGGATACATACTTTCCATCTGTATTTTTCCTACCGGAAACGAAAACTGTTCTCTCTTTAAAGCCACCCCAAGCAGACTTCCCGCAGCAATCACAGGATATTCCGGAGCCTCTTCCGCAAAGTATTTCAAAGAAGTCAAAGCTCTTTCACACATCTGAATCTCATCAAATATAATCAGAGTTTCATCCGGTATAATCTTAGTCTGATAATACTTTTCCAAAATTCCGATGATTGTCTCAGCGTGAATATCAGTTTCAAAATAACTTCCGATTTTCCTGTCTGCTTCAAAATTTACATATACTGTACTTTTAAAACACTCTGCACCCAGTTCCCGCATTACATACGTTTTTCCCACCTGACGTGCACCTGACAAAAGCAGAGGCAGACGAGAATTCTCTTTTTCTCTCCATTTCACAAGAGTATCCATAATCTTTCTTTTCATTCACACCACTCCGCTATTCATATTCATTGTATTTACCTTCTCTTTCTCTTATTTTATTACTCCTCTTCCCTTTCGTCAAGATTAGTGTACAAAATCACATTATTTCATTGGTATAAATGTTTTATTCCCCATAATATCCAGTATCAACTCCGGGAATATCTGCAGAATCTGCTTTCTGTTCTTTCCTTCCAGTTCAAGTACGCCTCGGCGTACTTGAATATGCGACCTTGTTGTACTTGTTCTGTCACTCAGCTATATTCCAATTCACCGGATTTCTTATTCACTGCTGACTGTTGTGCTGTCAGGTCAGATTATCGGATGGATGCAGAAAATATAATGAACAGGGGGACATTATATCAGGCATAATGTCCCCCTGTCTTCTTTCTGCTTTATCCAACCTACAGATTTGTATATCCCATCAGTGATTCATCCACAGCTCTTGCTGCCTGGCGTCCTTCCTGGATGGCCCACACGACCAGTGACTGGCCTCTGTGCATGTCACCGGCAACGAAGACACCGGGAACGCTTGTCTCGTATCCGCCCTCTGCGGTCTGGACATTCGTGCGGGGATTCAGGGCTGTCTGGAATGCGTCTGTCACGTATTTCTGGCTTCCCAGGAATCCGGCTGCGATCAGAACCAGCTGAGCGTCAATGGTTTTCTCAGAACCTTCTACCGGTACCATCATCATTCTTCCGGATTTTTCATCTTTTTTAGATTCCAGGCTGACGATGACGGCTTTCTTTACATTACCATTCTTATCTTTGATAAATTCTTTTACCGTTGTCTGATAAACACGTGGGTCATGACCGAATACTGCAATGGCCTCTTCCTGGCCGTAATCGGTTTTCAGTACCTTCGGCCACTCCGGCCACGGATTGGACGGAGTACGTTCTGCCGGAGGTTTCGGCATCATTTCCAGCTGGGTCACGGATTTTGCTCCCAGACGGACAGCAGTTCCCACACAGTCATTACCGGTATCGCCGCCGCCGATGACCAGTACATGTTTTCCTTTTGCATTGACAAAGTTACCATCTTTCAGGTCAGAGTCCAGCAGGCTCTTAGTTACGGAACCCAGATAATCAACAGCAAAGAAAATATTGCCGCTGTCACGGCCCGGAACGTTGATATCACGAGGATTGGAAGCTCCGCATGCAAGAACGACACGGTCGAACTGCTTTCTCAGTTCCTCTGCGGTGATATCTTTTCCCACATCTACAGATGTCTTAAATACCACACCTTCCTCTTCCATCAATTTGATTCTTCGATCCAGTACCTTTTTGTCCAGTTTCATGTTCGGAATTCCATAACGGAGAAGTCCTCCGATTCGATCATTCCGCTCAAATACGGTAACAAAATGACCTCTGCGGTTCAGCTGCAGAGCGGCTGCCAGTCCGGAAGGACCACTTCCAACTACTGCTACCTTTTTACCGGTTCTTACTTTCGGAATCTGAGGCTGTACCCACCCGCTGGCATAAGCATGTTCAATGATCGCACGTTCATTTTCTTTAGTTGCTACCGGTTTGCCATTGATATTGCATGTGCAGGCAGCTTCACAGAGAGCCGGGCACACACGGCTGGTAAATTCCGGAAAGCAGTGTGTTTTTGCCAGTCGCTCGTAAGCCTGTTTCCAGTTGCCGGAATATACCAGATCATTTGTTTCCGGTACCAGATTGTGCAGCGGGCAGCCGGAAGCCATTCCTGCCAGCATACCGCCGTTCTGGCAGAAGGGAACGCCGCATTCCATGCAGCGGCCTCCCTGTTTCTGCTGTTCTTCCAATGTCAGAGGAGTCCGGAATTCATTAAAATGGCGGATTCTCTCTAACGGTGCTTCTACTTTCGCATTTTTTCTTTCAAAATCCAAAAATCCTGTTGCTTTTCCCATTTTTCTTACTCCTCCGTCTTCTTGGTCTGGAAACTTTCATAAAATGCTTCCATCTGAGCCTGTTCTGTACTCATTCCCTTTTCCTCCAGTTTTGCGGAGAGGGCAATCATCTTCTTATAATCATTCGGAATAATCTTCTTGAACTTCGGCAGGTATTCTGCAAAGTTCTCCAGAATATACGCTCCTCTCTCAGATCCTGTAGCTTCCACATGCTCCTGAATCAGAGATTTCAGTTCCTGGATATCGTATTTGTTTTCCATTTTTTCAATAGAAATCATATCCTTATTCAGGTTGCGGTACAGATGGCTGTCTTCATCCAGTACATAAGCAATACCGCCACTCATACCGGCTGCAAAGTTCTTTCCGGTTTTTCCAAGAACCACCACACGGCCACCAGTCATATATTCACATCCGTGTTCGCCCACACCTTCTACAACGGCATAAGCACCCGAGTTACGGACTGCAAAACGCTCACCTGCCACACCATTGATAAATACTTTACCGCTGGTGGCTCCATACAGGGCAACGTTTCCTACTATAATATTTTCTTCTGCCTTATATCCTCTGGCTTTCGGAGGATATACTACCAATTTACCGCCGGAAAGTCCTTTTCCGAAGTAGTCATTGGTATCACCGCACAGAGTCAGAGTCAGACCTTTCGGAATAAATGCTCCAAAACTCTGTCCGCCGGCACCGGTACAGTTGACGGTAATCGTATCTTCCGGCAGTCCGGTCTTGTGCTGACGGGTGATTTCTGCTCCAAGGATTGTACCGAAAGTACGGTCCGTATTGCCGACTTTCAGATCAATGGAGGCTTTTTCTCCTTTTTCAATCGATCTTGCCAGTTTCTTCAGCAATACCTTCTCATCCAGAGTTTTCTCCAGCTGGAAGTCATAAATCTGAGAAGGCTGGAAGGTTACACACTGATCTTTTGTATACGGATTATACAGAATCTGGCTGAGATCCATCTTGGATGCCATGGCAGAATGTGCGTTTTCTTTTACTTTCAGCAGATCGCTTCTTCCTACCATCTCGTCAATGGTATGAACACCCAGTTTTGCCATATATTCACGCAATTCCTGTGCAATAAACCGCATAAAGTTTTCTACATATTCCGGTTTTCCTTTGAAGCGTTTACGAAGTTCCGGATTCTGGGTAGCCACACCTACCGGACAGGTATCCAGGTTACATACACGCATCATCACGCAGCCCATAGTTACCAGCGGAGCGGTTGCGAAACCAAATTCCTCAGCACCAAGAAGTGCTGCCATTGCCACATCACGGCCGCTCATCAGCTTTCCGTCTGTCTCAATACGGACACGGTTTCTCAGACCATTCTGCAGCAGTGTCTGATGGGTCTCAGCCAGACCAAGCTCCCACGGAAGTCCTGCATTATGAATCGAACTTTCCGGAGCTGCACCGGTACCTCCGTCATAGCCGGAAATCAGAATTACCTGTGCACCTGCCTTGGCAACACCTGCCGCTACGGTACCGACACCTGCCTCTGAA
Organism: Eubacterium sp.; assembly: GCA_022764165.1. Lineage (GTDB taxonomy): Bacteria > Bacillota > Clostridia > Lachnospirales > Lachnospiraceae > Oliverpabstia. The sequence continues at coordinate 5,070 of JALERM010000106.1, forward strand.
ACAAGTTTTACAGAAATCTGTGCATATTTATTGGCATTTTTCAGGTCGTAGATCAGCTGTGCCAAATCCTCAATGGAGTAAATATCATGGTGCGGCGGCGGGGAAATCAAACTTACACCCGGTGTAGAATGTCTTGTTTTTGCAATCCACGGGTATACTTTTCGTGCCGGCAGATGTCCGCCTTCACCCGGTTTTGCTCCCTGTGCCATCTTAATCTGAATCTCTCTTGCACTTACCAGATAACGGCTGGTAACACCGAAACGTCCGGAAGCAACCTGCTTAATTGCTGAGCAGCGGTCTTCAGAGCTTCCTGCAGAATCCAGACGTTCATCACTCTCACCACCCTCACCAGTATTGGATTTACCATGCAGGTGGTTCATAGCAATAGCCAGTGTCTCATGGGCTTCCTGAGAAATAGAACCATAGGACATGGCACCTGTCTTAAAACGTTTTACAATTTCATCTACACTTTCTACTTCATCCAGCGGAATTCCAGCTTCCGGATAATTGAATTCCATCAGGCTTCGCAGATATCCGCTCTGCTCCTGATCTACCAGAGCTGTATACTGTTTGAACATTTCATAACTTCCGGTCCATGTGGACTGCTGCAGAAGGTGAATGGTTTGCGGATTGTAGCGATGCTCTTCGCCTCCGCTTCTTCTCTTATGTTTTCCAAGGCTGTTCAGCGTCAGATCCGTCTCCAGACCCAGTGGATCAAAAGCATGGGAATGACGATCATCCACCTGACGGGCAATATCATCCATAGTAATACCGCCCACACGGCTTACAGTACCTGAGAAATATTCATCAACCACTTCCTGAGAAATACCGATTGCCTCGAAAATCTTGGCTCCCTGGTAAGACTGGATGGTGGAAATACCCATCTTGGATGCAATTTTAACAATTCCATGAAGGACTGCTGCATTATAATCATCCACTGCTGCATAATAATCTTTATCCAGCAGATGTTCTTCAATCAATTCCTGAATCGTATCCTGTGCCAGATACGGGTTGACTGCACAGGCACCATAACCCAGAAGGGTTGCAAAATGATGCACTTCTCTTGGTTCTCCGGATTCCAGGATTAATGCCAGCGAAGTCTGTTTTTTCGTATTAACCAGATGCTGATGAACAGCGGATACAGCCAGCAGTGACGGAATCGGCACATGGTTTTCATCCACACCACGGTCAGACAGAACAAGAATATTGGCACCGTCTTTGTATGCTTTATCCACTTCCACAAACAGACGGTCAATGGCTCTCTCCAGTTTGGTACTCTTATAATAAGTAATCGGAACTACCGCAACCTGGAAACCATCCACTTTCATTTCCTTAATTTTCAGCATATCCGTATTGGTCAGAATCGGATTGCGGATTTTCAGCACCTGACAGTTTTCAGCCTTTTCTTCCAGAAGGTTACCTTTCTTGCCTACATAAACCGTAGTACTGGTAACAATTTCCTCACGGATCGCATCAATCGGCGGATTCGTTACCTGTGCAAATAACTGTTTGAAGTAATCAAATAATGGACGATGTTTCTCGGAGAGAACCGCCAATGGGGTATCCACTCCCATGGCTGCAATGGATTCTCCACCATTCAATGCCATATTACGGATGGAATTCTTATATTCTTCATACGTATAACCAAAAGCTTTCTGGAGACGTTTTCTCATTTTGTCGTCATACTCTTCCACACGTTTATTCGGGATTTTCAGACTTTTCAGTTCCACCAGATTACTGTCCAGCCATTCACCATAAGGCTGTTTGGTTGTATACATTTCTTTCAGTTCTTCATCGTGATAGATTTTTCCTTTTGTAGTATCTACCAGCAGCATTTTGCCCGGATGCAGGCGTTCTTTCAGAACAATATCTTCTTCCGGCACATCCAGCACACCTACTTCGGACGCCAGAATCAGATCACCATTTTTCATTACATAATAACGGGAAGGACGAAGTCCGTTTCTGTCCAGTACGGCTCCAATCAGATCACCATCGGAAAATACGATGGATGCAGGACCATCCCACGGCTCCATCATGGTTGCATAATACTGGTAGAAGTCTCTTTCATCCTGAGAAAGTGTCTGGTTGTTAGCCCACGGCTCCGGAATCGTGATCATCATGGCAAGGGGCAGCTCCATACCGCTCATTACCAGGAATTCCAGAGTATTATCAAGCATGGCAGAGTCAGAACCTCTGGTATCTACCACCGGAAGGACTTTGTGCAGAGAGTCTTTCAGTTTGCTTGACTCCATGGTTTCTTCACGGGCCAGCATCTTATCCGCATTACCACGGATGGTATTGATTTCACCGTTATGTACAATAAAACGGTTCGGATGTGCTCTCTCCCAGCTTGGATTCGTATTGGTACTGAAACGGGAATGAACCATAGCAATCGCTGACTCATAATCCACATCCTGCAGATCGCCAAAGAACGTTCTCAGCTGATCTACCAGGAACATACCTTTATATACGATGGTACGGCTGGACATGGAAACTACATAGGTATTATCATTACTCTGTTCAAATACTCTTCTTGCAATATACAGTTTCCTGTCAAACTCCAGCCCCTTTTCCACCTGATCCGGTTTTTTGATAAATGCCTGCATGATATACGGCATACATTCTTTTGCCTTATGTCCCAGAACCTGTGGATGCACCGGAACATCTCTGTAGCCCAAAAGTTCCAGTCCCTCTTTTTCCACAATGATTTCAAACATTTTCTTAGCCTGATTACGTTTCAGCTCATTCTGAGGGAAGAACAACTGTGCAATACCGTATTCTCTCTCTCCGCCGATGGCAATTCCCAGTTTTTCACATTCCTTTTTAAAGAATTTGTGGGAAATCTGCAGAAGAATACCTACACCATCACCGGTTTTTCCTTCCGCATCTTTACCTGCTCTGTGTTCCAGATTTTCTACGATTTTCAGTGCATTTTCCACTGTCTGATGGCTTTTTACACCTTTGCTGTTTACTACGGCACCGATACCGCAGTTATCATGTTCAAATTGCTGCCGATATAATCCATGATTTTTATTCATAACATGTTCTCCTCTCACTGGTTATATTCCACTGCTGCCTCTATCAGACCACGAAACAGCGGATGTGCACGGTTTGGTCTTGATTTCAGTTCCGGATGTCCCTGTGTACCCACAAAATACGGATGATCTGCCAGTTCCAGCATCTCAACAATCCGGCCATCCGGTGAAATACCGGACAATACCATTCCATGTTGCTCCAGTTCTTCTCGATAATCGTTATTTACCTCATAGCGATGGCGATGACGCTCGCTGATTTCTTTTGTTCCATATAATTTCTGTGCTGTGCTTCCATCTTTCAGCACACAGGGGTAAGCTCCCAGCCGAAGGGTACCGCCCAGATTAACCACACCGTTCTGTTCCGGCATCAGCGCTATCACCGGATGTTTGGTCTCCGGATCCAGTTCAATACTGTTGGCATCTTCATACCCCAGTATATGACGGGCATATTCTACAATTGCCATCTGCATTCCCAGACAGATTCCAAGGAAAGGAATCTTCTGTTCTCTTGCATACTGAATCGCTGTAATTTTTCCCTCGGTTCCTCTGGTTCCGAATCCTCCCGGCACCAGAATTCCATCAACGCCTTTCAATACCTGTGCCACATTTTCTTTGTTCACTTCTTCGGAATCCACCCAGCGGATCTTTACATTGGCATGGGCGGCTATTCCTCCGTGTTTCAACGCTTCTGCCACACTCAGATATGCATCGTGAAGCTGAATATATTTTCCTACCATGGCAATCTCCACATCTGTTTCCGGATGACGGAGACTGTTCACCATCTCTTTCCAGTCTCTCAGATCCGGTTCCGGACACGGGATTTTCAGAGATTCACAGACCACCTGAGCCAGATTTTCTTTTTCCATGGCAAGAGGAGCTTCATATAAATATTCTACATCCAGATTCTGCAGTACATGATTCACAGGTACATTACAGAACAGGGCAATTTTTTCTTTTAATTCCTGAGGCACCGGATATTCACTTCTGCATACCAGTACATCCGGCCAGATTCCCATGGACTGCAGTTCTTTCACACTCTGCTGTGTCGGTTTCGTCTTCATTTCACCGGAAGCCTTTAAATAAGGAATCAATGTTACATGAATCAGAATAGCATTTTCATGTCCCACATCATGCTGAAACTGGCGGATGGCCTCCAAAAACGGCTGGCTCTCAATATCACCGGCTGTTCCACCCACCTCGATAATAGCAATCCGATTGTCTTCCGGTCCTTTTGTCTGATAGAATCTGCTTTTTATTTCATTTGTAATATGAGGAATTACCTGAACGGTTCCTCCCCCATAATCACCGCGGCGTTCTTTCTGAAGAACTGACCAGTAGATTTTACCGGTGGTAACATTGGAGTTTTTATCAAGACTTTCATCTATAAACCTTTCATAATGTCCCAGATCCAGGTCTGTCTCTGTTCCATCATCAGTCACAAATACTTCTCCGTGCTGAATTGGGTTCATGGTTCCCGGATCTACATTAATATAGGGATCAAACTTCTGCATGGTCACTTTGTAACCTCTGGCCTTCAAAAGCCGCCCCAGTGATGCTGCGGTAATTCCCTTTCCCAGTCCGGAGACCACGCCTCCGGTGACAAATACATACTTGACTGCCATCACATTTTCCTCCTGTAAATTTCCATTTCATAAGAAATAAGACTGCTTATGAAACAAAAAAGGCGTCAGAAACCCTCTCAAGTTCCTGACGCCTTTGTCATTTGCTTTTTTAATGGTAATATTATGGCCCTTTCCTTCCGATTTGTCAATTCTTTTCTCAATCTTTTTTTCTTTCCATGTTTTTCCTTTCGTGTTTTTATACAATTTTTTTAATTTCATCCCCGGTTCCTTTGTTTTGTTTATCTAATAATTTTTGTGTAATCTCAGGATTTTTCTCATTTCCTTTGTGTAATTATCTCATATAAATTTGTTTAAGGTTCAATTTTTTTGTAATTATACACTTATGGCATTCTTCTCCCCTCTTGATTTTTTTGAAATTGAGGGATTGACAAATCCGAATTTTCGAGTATACTACAGGACATAAAGCAAAGGCGCTTTGGATTTCGGTCCGAGGCGCCTTTTTTCGTTGGTTGAAATCATTCTTCATTTAAAGTTTGTTTCATATCAACATGCATTTGCACATATAATTACCAACTGGTGCAGATAACATCCGGGTATACGGATTTTAGAAAGGAGAACAAAACCATGACGAAAGAAATTCCCGCTTTATATGGAAGCCTTGTTTTCAACGATAAGGTAATGCGTAAAAAACTCCCGAAGGATATGTACAAAGCTCTTCGGAAAACAATTGAAAATGGTACTCATCTGGAACTGGATGTTGCCAATTCCGTAGCTGTTGCCATGAAAGAATGGGCAGTAGAAAACGGAGCTACACATTTTACACACTGGTTCCAGCCAATGACAGGTTTTACTGCTGAAAAACATGACAGCTTCATCACTCCTTCCGGAGACGGCGAAGTAATCATGGATTTTTCCGGTAAAGAACTGGTAAAAGGTGAACCGGATGCTTCCAGTTTTCCATCCGGTGGTCTGAGAGCTACCTTTGAAGCAAGAGGATATACCGCATGGGATCCTACTTCACCGGCTTTCATTAAAGATGGTACCTTATATATTCCTACCGCTTTCTGTTCTTACGGCGGTGAGGCACTGGATAAAAAGACTCCTCTTCTTCGTTCTATGGAAGCACTGAATAAAGAAGCAACAAAAATGCTTCATCTGTTAGGAAATACAGAAGTTACCAGTGTTAACACAACCATCGGACCGGAACAGGAATACTTCCTTGTAGATAAAGAACAGTATAAACAGAGAAAAGATTTGATATTCTGTGGTAGAACCCTGTTTGGTGCTCCTGCTCCAAAAGGCCAGGAAATGGAAGACCATTATTTCGGAGCTCTGAAACCAAAGGTATCTGCTTATATGCATGATCTGGATGAAGAACTCTGGAAACTGGGTATCCCGGCTAAGACAAAACATAACGAAGTTGCTCCTGCACAGCATGAGTTGGCTCCGATTTTCGATACAGCCAATGTGGCTGTTGACCACAACCAGCTGACAATGGAAATAATGAAAAAAGTTGCTGATAAACATGGTCTGGTTTGTCTGCTTCACGAAAAACCATTTGAAGGTATCAACGGAAGCGGAAAACACAACAACTGGTCCATCAGCACCAATACTGGTGAAAACCTTCTGGATCCGGGAAAAACTCCGGCACAGAATGTTCAGTTCCTGGTATTTTTGATGGCAGTCATCAAAGCAGTTGATGATTATGCTGATTTGATGCGTGTAGCTGCATCCGGAGCAGGCAACGATCATCGTCTTGGCGGAAATGAAGCACCGCCAGCTATCGTATCTATCTTCCTGGGAGATGAACTGACTACTATTCTGGAGTCTATCGAAAACGATACATATTTCGGACAGCAGGATAAAGTACAGCTTGATATCGGAGCACATGTACTTCCTCATTTCTTCAAAGATAATACAGACCGTAACCGTACTTCACCGTTTGCGTTTACAGGTAATAAATTTGAATTCCGTATGCTTGGTTCTTCTGCATCTGTTGCAACACCAAACATTATTCTGAATACTGCTGTTGCAGAAGCACTTGCTCAGTTCTATACAGAACTGGAAGGTACTGCTCCGGAAGATATGGAGCATGCAGTTCATGAACTGATCAAACGTGCAATCCGTAAACATAAAAAAGTGATCTTCAATGGTAACGGTTACTCTGAAGAATGGGTAAAAGAGGCAGAAAAACGTGGTCTGTATAATCTGAAGTCCACACCGGAATGTCTGCCGCAGTTCATCGCTGATAAAAACGTAGAACTGTTCACCAGCCATAAAATTTTTACAAAAGAAGAAATTTTCTCCCGCTATGAAATTCTGTTGGAGAATTACGTAAAAACAATCGGTATCGAAGCACGTACCCTGGAAGAAATGATTACAAAAGATTTGCTTCCTGCAGTCAGCACCTACACTGCTAAGGTTTCTTCCGATGCTGCTTCCAAAAAGGCATTTATGCCTTCCATCTCCACTGCTTCCGAAGAAGCTCTGGTAGAAAAACTTTCCGCAGCATACACTTCCATGACGGAAGGTGTGGCTGAATTGAAAGTGCTGGCAGAAGAAGCCGGTGCGATGGAAGAAATGCAGGCTGCTGCTGATGCTTCCCATGAAAAAGTACTGGCTAAAATGGATGAGATTTGTGCAGTTGCCAGCAATGTAGAAGCTTTAATTCCTGATTCTATTCTGCCTTATCCGACCTACGATCAGCTTTTGTTCTCCCTGTAGTGAGGTAGAATGATGGGACAGGATGAACGGATTAAAGAAGCCTGCGGTGTGTTTGGTATCTACAATCCCAATGGGGAAGAGGCGGCCTCCTCAATTTACTATGGCCTCTCTTCCCTGCAGCACCGGGGGCAGGAATCCTGCGGAATCGCTGTGTTTGATACCAGCGGTCCCAAAGGAAATATGAATGTTCACAGAGGCATGGGACTGGTAAGTGAGGTTTTCAAAGAGTCTACGCTCCAGTCGCTCCATGGAAATCTGGGCATCGGACATGTGCGCTACTCCACTACAGGTGCTGCCACACTAAGCAATGCCCAGCCTCTTGTTCTGAATTACATTAAGGGAACATTGGCTCTTGCTCATAACGGAAATCTTGTCAATACACAGGAACTTCGGAATGAACTTGCACAAAACGGAGCCATTTTCCATACAACCACTGATTCAGAGGTAATTGCTTATTATATTGCCCGTGAAAGGGTACATACCCAGACGGTAGAGGAAGCTATTCTCAGCACTGCCTCCAAAATCAAGGGTGCTTACGGTCTTGTGATCGCAAGCCCCAGAAAATTGATTGGTGTGAGAGACCCCCTTGGCTTAAAACCTCTCTGTCTTGGTAAACGTGATGATTCCTATGTCATCGCCTCTGAAAGTTGCGCACTGACTGCAATCGGTGCACAGTTCCTCCGTGATATTGCCCCCGGCGAGATTGTTACAATCACCCGGGATGGTATCACATCCAATTTTGATTTGTGTCAGTCCAGGCAGGCTCATTGCATTTTTGAATACATTTATTTCGCCCGTCTGGACAGCCGGCTGGATGATATCTCTGTCTATGAATCCCGTCTCCGCGCGGGGGCTGCACTTGCTAAAGCTTATCCGGCTGACGCTGATCTGGTCGTTGGTGTACCCGACTCTGGGCTTACCGCTGCTCAGGGGTTTGCGGATGCTTCCGGAATCCCTTTCGGACTGGCATTTTACAAAAACAGTTATGTGGGCAGAACTTTTATTAAACCCACACAGAAAGAACGAGAATCCAGTGTTCGTCTGAAACTGAGCGTTCTGGAACCTGCGGTAAAAGGAAAGGACATTGTGCTGGTAGATGATTCCATTGTACGTGGAACTACAATTGCCAACCTGATCCACCTTTTGAAACACGCAGGAGCCGGTAAAGTTCATGTGCGAATCTGCTCTCCGCCTTTCCTTTATCCCTGCTATTTCGGCACGGATGTACCTTCCAATCAACAATTGATTGCCTCATCTCACTCGGTGGAAGAGATTCGGCAGTTGATTGGAGCAGACTCTCTTGGATATATGAAAATTGAAGACCTGCAGTATATGGTAGGTAATCTTCCTTTGTGCAAGGCGTGCTTCGACAATCATTATCCTATGGAAATTCCGCCGCAGGTGGATTTTGATTAATTTCCACCACCTTAAAAATCAGTAATCGCGGTGAAGTTTTACTTCTCCGATTACATACATCACATTTTTCTTACGTAAGGGCGCGTACTTATCTCCAAGGGTACGTGCCTTTTCCCCTTAAAAGGACATATGACGTATAAGAAAATAATAATGAGGAGGACAATATTATGACTGAAGAAATTATGAGTGCTGTTAACGACCAGGTGTTTGCCGTCTGGTTCCTGATTGGTGCTGCGTTGGTATTCTGGATGCAGGCCGGATTCGCTATGGTAGAAGCCGGTTTTACCAGAGCCAAAAACTCAGGCAATATTTTGATGAAGAACCTGATGGACTTCTGTATTGGATGCGTTGTATTTATCCTGATCGGTTTCAGCCTACTGTTGGGTGAAGACCTGATGGGACTGATTGGTAAACCTGGATTTGACATCTTTACCAATTATGAAGGATTTGACTGGTCAAATTTTATATTTAACCTTGTTTTCTGTGCTACCACCGCTACCATCGTTTCCGGTGCCATGGCAGAAAGAACCAAATTCCTTTCCTATTGTATTTATTCCGGAGTAATTTCCGCTCTGATCTACCCAATTGAAGCTCACTGGATCTGGGGCGGCGGCTGGCTGGCTCAGATGGGATTCCACGATTTCGCAGGTTCCTGTGCGATCCATATGGTTGGTGGTATTTCCGCTCTGATTGGTGCCAAAATCCTTGGACCTCGTATCGGTAAATTCACAAAAGATAAATCCGGAAAGATTACAAAAGTTAATGCTTTCCCGGGCCATAACCTTCCGATCGGTGCACTTGGTGTATTTATCCTGTGGCTTGGCTGGTATGGATTTAACGGTGCTGCATGTACCAGTGTAGAACAGCTTGGTTCTGTATTTGTAACAACAACGGTAGCACCTTCTATCGCAACTGTTGTATGTATGGTATTCACATGGGTAAGATATGGTAAACCAGATGTTTCCATGTGTCTGAATGCTTCACTTGCAGGTCTGGTAGCTATCACAGCTCCCTGTGATGTAACTGATGTAACTGGTGCTATCATCATCGGTGCTGTTGCCGGTGTACTGGTAGTATTTGGTGTATGGTTCCTTGATAATGTACTTCGTATTGATGACCCTGTAGGTGCTGTTGCAGTTCACTGCCTGAATGGTATCTGGGGTACCATCGCTGTTGGTCTTTTTGCAACAACTTCCGCACCTGGAAATGATTCTTTAACTGGTCTTTTCTATGGCGGCGGCTTTGGACTTCTGGGAATCCAGCTTTTGGGATTTGTTTCTGTAGCTGCCTGGACTGCTGTAACAATCACTATCGTATTCCTGGTAATCAAAGCAACCGTTGGTCTTCGTGTTACTGAAGAAGAAGAAATCATTGGTCTGGATGCTACAGAACATGGTCTGCCTTCTGCATACGCAGGTTTCAGCATTATGGATATTTCCAACACCATGACCATGGATGTAAACGAAAACACTAATCTGGGAGTCGAAGATTACAATGCTGCTTCTCCGGCTATGAAAGATGCATCTGTTAAGGTTGTAAAAGCTCCTGCGCTTGACACGGGTATCTACAAAGTTTCCATCGTCGCTAAGCTTTCCAGATACGAGAAACTGAAGAAAGCCATGAACGACATCGGAGTCACCGGTATGACCGTAACACAGGTTATGGGATGTGGTATTCAGAAAGGTGCCGGCGAAAAATACCGTGGAGTTGAAATGGATGCAACCCTGCTTCCAAAAGTTAAAGTTGAAGTTATCGTAGCTTCCATCCCGGTTGATACCGTTATCGAAGCAGCTAAGAAAGTTCTTTACACCGGACATATCGGAGATGGTAAGATCTTCGTATACAGTGTTGACAGAGTTGTCAAAGTTCGTACCGGCGAAGAAAATGAAGCCGCTCTGCAGGATGTAGAGTAACACATGTAAACCCTTATATAAAAAAGATTGGCTCTTTCACAACAGGAGCCAATCTTTTTTCTTTGAGGAAATTACTATAGTATAACTGATATTTTACATACAATTACCCCGGAAATAACTTTCCGGGGTAATCCAATATTTAGCGATAGATGATATCATCTCTTCCCGGTCCATTGGAAACCATGGTAATCGGGAATCCGATTTTTTCTTCTATAAATTCGATATATTTTCTGCAGTTTTCCGGCAGATCTTCGTATTTCTTAATTCCACGGATATCGCATTTCCAGCCCGGAAGTTTTTCCAGTACCGGTTTTGCTTTTTCCAGAAGGGATGTGGTCGGGAAATCAGTGGTCACTTCTCCGTCGATTTCATATCCTACACATACCGGAATCTCATCCAGATATCCCAGAACATCCAGAACAGTAAATGCCACATCTGTGGTTCCCTGCATACGGCAGCCATATTTGGAAGCAACAACGTCGAACCATCCCATACGTCTCGGACGTCCGGTAGTTGCACCATACTCTCCTCCATCTCCGCCGCGGCGTCTCAGCTCATCTGCTTCCTCTCCGAAAATCTCGGATACAAATGCACCTGCTCCAACAGCACTGGAGTATGCTTTACATACCGTAATGATTTTCTTGATTTCATACGGCGGAACTCCTGCACCGATGGCACCGTAGCCTGCCAATGTGGAAGAAGAAGTAACCATCGGATAAATACCGTGATCCGGATCTTTCAAAGAACCCAACTGGCCTTCCAGCAGAATCTCTTTTCCTTCCTTCAGTGCATTCCAAAGATACAGAGACACATCACATACGAATGGCTCTACCATCTTCTTATAAGACATCAATTCTTCCATAATTTCATCCGGATTCAACAGCGGCTTATGATACAGATGCTCCAGAAGAACATTCTTTGTCTCACATACACGAACTACTTTTTCTTTCAAAACATCCTCATCAGCGAAGAGCTCGCTGACCTGGAAACCGATCTTGGCAAATTTATCTGAATAGAAAGGAGCAATTCCGGACTTGGTAGAACCAAAGGATTTTCCTCCCAGACGTTCCTCCTCATACTGATCGAAAAGAACATGGTAAGACATTACCATCTGTGCACGGTCAGATACCAGAATCTTCGGCATCGGAACCCCTTTCTCAACGATACTCTGCACTTCCTTAAACAATACCGGAACGTTCAGGGCAACACCATTACCAATCACGCTTGTAGTGTGGTTGTAAAATACACCTGACGGCAGGGTATGTAATGCGAATTTGCCATAGTCATTTACGATGGTATGACCTGCGTTCGCACCGCCCTGGAAGCGCACAATAATATCGGCTTCTTTCGCCAGCATATCCGTAATTTTACCTTTTCCTTCGTCTCCCCAGTTTGCTCCAACAACAGCTTTAATCATTTGGTTACCTCCTGATGGGTTCATAATCTAATCTCTGACCAGCTTATTATACAACATTTTTCTTATAAGTAAAACTTATTATTACTTATAAATAATAGTCAGCTATAATATATTTTAATAAGTATGACCGGTACTAATTTTTTTCCCACATACATGATTATTATACCGCTTATCAGGAAGATACTCAAGCATTTTTCGCAATTATTCTACTTAAACAACAGACGCTGCACGCATGCAGGAACTCCTCGTTTTTTTCTTCCTAGTCAATTTATGAATGGAGATGTAGTAAGCAATTGACAGAGGAATACATGCTCCGATCCACGCCAGTGTGTTACTCCAGCAGGCACCCGAAAAGCCAAATGCCGCCACCAGAATGACTGCTCCAAAGGCTCTCATAATCAATTCCATGATTCCCGCAATTGTCGGAACTACTCCATTGCCCAGTCCCTGCAGAGTAAATCGATAAATAAATAACAGAGCCAGCACCCAGTAAAGCACGCCTGTAATGGACAGGTACGTCTTTGCCTGTTCCAGTACTTCTTTCTCTCCTTTTCCCACAAAAACAGCTGCCAGATTACTTCCTGCAACGATATTCAGAATTCCCATGATGATACTGACAGAAACAGAGATACATATACACTGAAAGACACCTTTTCGGATCCTGTCATATTTTTGTGCGCCATAGTTCTGTGCAGTGTAAGTTGCCATTGCCGCCCCAAAAGAATTCAGAGGCATGGTTGCAATGCTGTCAATCTTCTGAGCCGCTGTATATGCCGCCACAGAGACCGCACCCAGCCCGTTCAGGGCATACTGCAGAATCAGTGCTCCAATGGCAATAATGGACATCTGAAAGGCCATGGGGAATGCATTTTTCAGATGCAAGACTACCTCATCTTTATTCAGCTTAAAATGCCGACATTCGACACGCAGAGAAGGCATCTTCTTCATAATATAATAAAAGCAGCAAATGCCTGACAGCAGCTGAGAAAGTATGGTCGCTGCTCCGGCTCCCGCAACGCCCATATCAAACGCCAAAATCAATACAAAATCCAGCACGATGTTCACACTGCAGGCCAGTACCAGAAAGTACAATGGAGTTCTGCTGTCTCCCAGTGCCCGCATCATATTTGACGTAAAATTAAAGAGCATACTTCCGGAAATTCCCCAGAAGATTATTTTCATATATCGGGCAGCATCATCAATGATTTCTTCCGGTGTCTGCAGTACTTCCAGCATGGAACGTGTCAGAAATACTGCTGCTGCCGTCAAAATCAGGGTCAGCGCCATACAAAGCACTATACCTGTGGCAAAGCTTCTTTTCACACCTTCCAGATCTTCCCCACCGAACTTCTGTGCCGTTACAATAGATAGACCATTTGTAAATCCCATGACAAATCCCAATACAAAAAAGCTCAAACTTCCGGTGCATCCTACGGCTGCCAACGCATTCACTCCTATGGTTCTGCCCACAATAATCGTATCCGCCATACTGTAAAATTGCTGGAAAATATTGCCCGCAATCAAAGGCAGCGCGAACAAAATAATCAGCTTTGCCGGATTTCCATTTGTCATACTCTTTGTCATTTTTTTCATTCCTCCACTTCTCATGTCACATCATATTGTCTGTTTAAGGAACTATGATTCAAGTCCGCCACAGTGTTGTTATCGCTCTTTATTATAGTAACAAATTAAAAAAGTGGAATGTAATTTCTTGTATTTTGGATGGATGATGTTGTATACTGATTTTCAAATAGCAGAGTAAAGAAAGGAAATCTTATGTGTCAGCCTGAGCATGATATTACTTATAGTGATCTGAATCCCAGATTTTTATTTTCCTGTATACAGGACCGAACAGAAGAGACTCAGTATCACAGTCATGATTTTATCGAACTGGTAATTATTCTGAAAGGAAAAGGAAATTTTTGTATCAATGGAAACATCTACAATGTAGAAGAAGGAAATTTGATTCTGCTCAATCCCGGAATATACCATAAAAGCTCTCCCATTGTGGGAGAACATGGACAAATCCTTCATGCCACAGAATGTTATCTGGGTTTTTCCGATGTAGACTATGTAAACTGTGTCCAAAATCAACTGCCGCTTTTTAAAGATTACCAGATTATCACAAAATTGCCTGAGTTGTTCAAAAAACAACTGTTTTCTCTGTGCGACCTCATACACGCAGAATCTTCCAACAAAGAACCGGGGCAGTATTTTATGCTGAAATCTTATCTGATTCAGATTCTCTGTCTCATAGAACGTTACCGGAGGCAGGAATGTGTGGAAGAATGTCTGAAAAAAGATGCGGTTCGATATGAATTTAAATCCGTAAACAAAAAATACATCGTACAGCAGATTATGGACTATATGAGCAAACACTATCAGGAAAAAATATCTCTGGATCAGATTGCCGCCAATATGTACCTGAGTACCTATTATGTCTCCAAGATATTCAAAAGCGAGACCGGCGATACACCCATCAACTATCTGATCAGTCTGCGGATGCAGAAAGCCCGCGAACTTCTGGATGCCGGACCGGATTGTTCCATTCAGTCCGTAGCCACAGCTGTTGGATACGAAGATGCCTATCACTTCAGCAAACTGTTCAAAAAATATTATGGGTTGTCTCCGCTGTACTATAAAGCAAGAATTGCCCCGGGGAAAATGTAAAAATCCCCGGGGCAATGTAGTGTTTTTCAATAATCCCGTGGAAGTTTTCGATATTCCGTAGGGCTCATTCCCATAACTGTATGAAAGCAGCGGCTGAAATACAGCATGTCGGTGTATCCTACCTGCCGGCTAATCTCCCCAACTGGAAGCAGTGTGGAGCGGAGTAAACGGCAGGCTGTTTCCATTCGAACACTGGTATGGAACTGCTGCATTGTCATATTTTTCTCTTTTTTGAAAACCTCTGCCATATATTTGTAGCTTAAGTAAAATTGTTTCTCCAGTTCTTTTGCAGAAAAGGGCTGATTATAATGTCCTGCTAAGTATTGGGCGATATTGTCTGACAGCCGCAGCAGCTTGTGATCTTCCTGACGATAATACGCAATTTCCGTGAGCAGATGGAAAAACTGCTGGTTGCGGTTCCAGACACAGCGAGGGTCCTCAGTATGCCAGTACTTAGTAAATGCGGTAATTCTCCGTTCCAGTGGGGATTCAGAGAGGTTTGTAAGCATTTTAGGCAGTGTAAGGCTACGGGGCTGTGGCCGGTCATTGCCTTCAGGTAAAGAGGGAAAATCCAGATAAAAATGCACATAATACCATCTGGTTCCCTTTACAACTTCTGTTTTTCCAAAATGACGAATTCCGCTTTTAAGAAAAAACAAATCTCCGGGATGGATTTCATAATCAATCTTATCTTCCGTGACGGGAATGCAGCCATCTGTCACATAAATCATTACATGAAAATCAGCAATACGGTCAGCATGAAAAAATGATTCCTGAGCGGCCAGATAATCACAGGAACTGACATCAGGAAGTATAACATTATTCATAGTTATTTCGTTCATGATAATTCTCCATATAAACCCGAATATTTTCTATTTTTTTACTTGTATAATAAGATTATAATACATACATCAATGAATAACAAGCAAAAGGAAAGGAATAGAGCATGCACATGAAAATACAAAAACAGATTTCCCAGAATGCATATCGCACAGATGACAGTTTTCTGGGACGTTATCAGAAATTAATCAAACAGGAAGTGATTCCCTATCAGTATCAGGTGTTATGTGATCAGGCAGAAGGGGCAGAAAAAAGTCATGTAATCGCCAATTTTATCAATGCGGGAAAAGCACTTCGCGGCGAAGATGTGGGCGATGGATTTTACGGTATGGTATTCCAGGACAGTGATGCAGCAAAATGGCTGGAGGCTGCTGCCTATTCTTTGACGATATTTCCGGATAAAGAATTGGAAGAAACAGCAGATCAACTAATAGAGCTGATTGCCCGGGCACAGGATGAAGATGGTTATCTGAATACGTATTTTACGATTAAAGACCGTGACAAACGATGGACCAATCTTCTGGAAGGACATGAACTATACTGCTCAGGACATATGATAGAAGCTGCCTGTGCATATTTTGAAGCCACAGGAAAAGACAGACTTCTGAACGTAATGCTGAAAAATGCAGAACACATTTATCGCATTTTTATAGAAGAAGGAAAAGACGGATATCCCGGCCATCCGGAAGTAGAACTTGCTCTGATGAGAATGTACCATCTCACAGGTGAAAAACATTGTCTGGAACTGGCAGAACATTTTATCAATGTTCGTGGTGTTGACAAGGATTATTTCAAAAAAGAATCAGAAAAACGAAACTGGATGGTCTGGGGCATGGATGCCAATGATCTGGAATATAATCAAAGCTATGCACCGGTGAGAGAACAGGAAGATGCGGCAGGCCATGCTGTCCGTGCAGTGTATCTCTATACCGCTATGGCAGATCTGGCTGCCGAGACAGAAGATGAAACACTAAAACATGCCTGCAGAAAATTATGGGAAAACCTTACCGAACGCAGAATGTATGTGACCGGCGGCATCGGATCCACCGGAATCGGAGAAGCGTTTACGGTAGATTATGATTTGCCGGGAGACACCGCCTACTGTGAAACCTGTGCATCCATCGGACTGATGTTTTTTGCTTCCAGAATGCTGGAACAGGATGTCCGTGGTGAGTATGCAGATGTGATGGAACGGGCATTTTATAATACCGTGCTGGCTGGTATGCAGCTGGATGGAAAACGTTTCTTTTATGTCAATCCGCTGGAATGTATTCCGGGAATTTCCGGAAAGGCTGTGACCCACAGACATGATCTGACCCAGCGTCCCAAATGGTATGCCTGTGCCTGTTGTCCTCCCAACACGGCAAGACTGATCTCTTCTATTGGAAAATATGCCTATGGAGAAAATGCTGAAACTGCATACTGCCATTTATTTGCCGGCGGTAAAGTAGAATTTGAAAATGGAATAGAACTTTCCTGTGAAACTGCCTATCCTTATGATTTTACAGTCAATTATCAGGTAAGAGCAGGAAGCGGACAACTTGCCATTCATATTCCCGCATGGAGCAAAACGTATGGTATAAGTGTAAATGAAAAAGAAACAACCTGCATGCTGCGGAGCGGATATGTATATTTGAACGTTAAAGAAGGGGATAAGATTCGGATAACTCTATATGATTCTCCTTATCACATGTATGCATCTTCCAGAATCCCTCAGCTGTCCGGATATACAGCCGTGTGCAGGGGGCCTTTGGTGTACTGCTTCGAGGGTGTTGATAATGATGGAGATGTACTGTCCTTATCGTTGAAACGAGGTGGAAAACTGGTGGTATCTGCCTATGATACAGAACTGCTGGGAGGTACCGTACAAATTACTGCAGAGGCGGTTCGCCGTGAAACTGATGGACACCTGTATTCGGATCAGCCTCCTGCCGAAAAGCCAGCTCAGGCAGTGGCTGTGCCCTATTACATCTGGTGCAACCGGGGAGAAAACCAGATGCGGGTGTGGATGCACGAAATGTAGGATAATATAAATTTGCCCCGGGGACTTTTACATTTTCCCCGGGGCAAATTTGTATATTTTTATACATTTATTTCCGCTGTCATTCCCAGCAAGTCTTTGTTCTCGTCCAGCATCGGCTGAATCACGTTTTTCAGGAATGCATCTACCTGTACTGCTGCACGTCCTGTATATTTTGCAGGATCCATGGTTTTTTCCAGTTCTTCCAGAGTCAGGTTGAATGCCGGATCGGCTGCAATAAGTTCCAGAAGGTTATTGTCTTTACCTTCCACTTTTACAGTCTTTCCTGCTTCCATAGACAGTTCACGGATTCTCTCATGGAGTTCCTGACGGTCTCCGCCGACTTTTACTGCATCCATCATAATATTTTCTGTAGCCATGAAAGGCAGTTCAGAACGAAGTCTCTTCTCGATAACTTTCGGATATACCACCAGACCGTCAACAACATTCAGGCACAGGTCAAGGATACCGTCTACGGCCAGGAATCCTTCCGGTACAGAAAGACGCTTATTAGCAGAGTCATCCAAGGTTCTTTCAAACCACTGAGTTGCAGAAGTAATCGCCGGATTCAGTGCATCTACCATCACGAAACGAGACAAAGATGCAATTCTCTCGCTTCTCATCGGATTTCTCTTATATGCCATAGCAGAAGATCCGATCTGGCTCTTTTCAAACGGCTCTTCCACTTCTTTCAGATGCTGCAGAAGACGGATATCATTGGAGAACTTGTGTGCACTTGCTGCGATACCTGCCAGCACATTCAGCACCCGTGTGTCCACTTTACGGGAGTAAGTCTGTCCGGAAACCGGATAACATTCTTTGAATCCCATTTTCTCAGCAATCATCGGATCGATTTTATCGATGGTCTCCTGGTCTCCATCAAACAATTCCAGGAAGCTTGCCTGTGTACCGGTAGTTCCCTTGGAACCCAGAAGTTTCATGGTACCGAGAACATGATTCAGATCCTCCAGATCCAGCATAAATTCCTGCATCCACAGAGTCGCACGTTTTCCTACAGTCGTAGGCTGTGCAGGTTGAAAATGTGTAAATGCCAGTGTAGGCAGATTTTTATGTTCATCCGCAAACTTAGCCAGCTCTGCGATTACATTGACCAGTTTTTTCTTAACCAGCTTCAGAGCCTCTGTCATCACTATAATATCTGTATTGTCTCCTACGTAGCAGGAAGTTGCTCCCAGATGGATAATACCTTTTGCTTTCGGGCACTGAACGCCGTAAGCATACACATGTGACATTACATCATGGCGAACCTGACGTTCTCTCTCCTTTGCCACATCATAGTTAATATCATCTTTATGTGCCTTTAATTCATCAATCTGCTCCTGAGTGATTGGCAGTCCCAGCTCCTTTTCAGTCTCAGCCAGAGCAATCCATAATCTTCTCCAGGTACGGAACTTCATATCCGGTGAAAAAATATACTGCATCTCTTTGCTTGCGTACCGCTCAGAAAGCGGACTTACATACCTGTCTGTACTCATGCAAATTCTCCTCTTCATTTATATTTTGTAAAATTACCCCGCATCATTTTCAGATTGCCCCGGGGAAAATGTAAAAATCCCCGGGGAAAAATGTATGTGGGTTTCTTTACAAATTATATAATACTGTGCCCTGAAACGCAAGGTGTAAAATTACCCCGGGGAAAATGTAAAAATCCCCGGGGCAATTTAATAAATATCAGCTTTGGTGGAATTTTCCCAAAAATTCCCGCATTCTGATGTGATCTGCCCCAAATACTGCATCCGGTGTTCCTTCCAGTGCAATCAAACCTTTATCCATGAAAATGATTCTATCGGAAATATTTTTCGCAAATTCCATCTCATGTGTTACGATCACCATGGTAATGTCCAGATCCGCCAGGGATTTGATAACCTTCAGCACTTCACCGGTCAGTTCAGGATCCAGTGCTGATGTAGGTTCATCAAAGAACAAGATTTTGGGGTTCAATGCCAGTGCACGTGCGATGGCCACACGCTGACACTGCCCGCCTGACAGCTGAAACGGATAGGCATCTTCTTTATCGGAAAGTCCCATCTTTGCCAACAATTCTCTTGCTTCCCGGTATACCTCTTCTTTATCACGCTTCTGTACGTGAATCGGGGCATCCGTAATGTTTTTCATCACAGAATAATGAGGAAACAGATTAAAACTCTGGAACACCAGTCCAAAACAGGACTGTATTTCTTTCAATTCATTTTTTTTCGGAAAAACTGCCTTTCCGTTCTCTACCCAGCTAGCACGTTTACCAAGATAAATAATTTCTCCTCCATCAATGGTTTCCAGCATAGTAGCACATCTGAGCAGTGTGGATTTACCGGAACCGGAAGGTCCGATGATTGATACGATTTCTCCTTCCTTTACAGAAAAAGAAATATCCTGGAGGACACCATAACCATCAAAGGCTTTTTTAATATGATTCATCTCCAAAAGCTTCATAGCAAATTCCTCCTAACGATAGTAATCCAGTTTTTTCTCAAAGTTTTCCATAACCCATGCTACAACAAAGTTAAATATGTAATAAAATACACCGGCAATGAAGAATGGTATAACCGTTGTCTGCGCAGCTGCAATCTGCTTTGCCATGGCAAACATCTCAATGTACGAAACAGAATAAACCAAAGAGGTATCTTTTACCAGAGTTATTACTTCATTCGTCACTGAGGGCAGAACTATCTTTACCACCTGCGGAAGTACAATCTTAAAAAAGGTCTGGGGCTTGCTATATCCCAAAAGCTGAGACGCCTCATACTGTCCTTTTGGTATGGATTCAATACCGGAACGGTAGATTTCCGCAAAATATGCTGCATAGTTCAGAGAGCATCCCAGAAGAATCGCTGTAAATTTATATCCTCCGATATTCATCCCCCACAGATAATAGGGCCCGAAATACCAGATCAGCAGCTGCAGCATCAGAGGTGTTCCCCGCATAATGGAAATATATATTTTCACCAGCCAGCTGACCGGTTTAAAACGACAGACTCTTCCAAAATATACCACCATACCCAATGGGAGAGAAAACAGAAGCGTCAGTGCAAAGATCAGGCAGGTCTGACCAAAACCCACAGTCAGCTGCCTTAACATGACTTCAAAACTCATATCGTATCCTCCAGATTCATCATAAATCGAATACGCCCCCCGGGAAATCCCGAGGGGTCTATTCTATTTCTATAACAAGATTTAACAATTATTCAGCTTTTAACGTAACCATGTCGGCAATCTCATACTTCTCAGCCAGGGCAGCAACTGTTCCATCATTCGCCAGTTTCTGAAGATCCGCATTGATGGTATCACACAGTTCCTGATCTCCTTTGCGGAAGCCAACGGCATACTGCTCGGTGTTCAGTGTTTCTTCCAGCATCACAAATCCTTCTCCTCTGGACTTAAGCTGGTATTTGGCAACACCGATATCAATGGCAAGTGCATCCAGAGCTCCTGCCTGCAGTTCTGTAAATGCTGTATTATAATCAGCAAACTGATTCAGACTTCCAAAAGTATCAGCCAGAGCTTTCTGTCCGCCTTCTTCCTCGCTGTTCAGAAGATCCAGAGCTGCGGAAGCGGCCTGCACACCTACGGTTTTCCCTGCCAGATCAGCTAATGCTGCAATTCCTGAGTCTGCAGCTACAACGATAACCTGACTGTTATCTACATATGGTACGGAAAATGTATAATCATCTTCTCTTCCATTCATGGTAAATCCATTCCAGATACAGTCAATAGAACCTGAATTCAGTTCCATATCTTTGGAATCCCAGTTAATCGGTTTTTTCACCAATTCCCAGCCTTCCAGATCACAGACTGCCTGTGCCAGTTCCAGGTCAAAACCGGTATATTCACCGTTCTCATCCATAAAACCGTATGGCGGATATTCTGCATCGAATCCAACGGTAAATGTTTTGCCTGCACCTTCTTCAGCTTCCCCGGCATCTGTACCTTCCGTATCTGCTGTTTCATCTGCAGCATCTTCTGCTGCACTATCTTTATTTTCTTCCTGTGCAGTATCTGCAGCTGTATCATCTGCTTTCTTTCCACATCCTGCAAACATGCTCATCACCATTGCGGATGCAAGTAAAACACTGATTACTTTCTTTTTCATAACAATTCTCCTCCGTACTGCTGTCTTTTAACTGAATACTACAGTATCTTCTCTGCTCGATTCGCATGATAACACTTTACCATAGTGAATTTTTTATGTCAAGTAAAAATCCCATTGTCGAAGGCAATTTTCATTGGATTTTTGCTCGTAACTGTGAAGGTACTGAACAGTTACTGGTATCTCAATACCCTGTACTTTTATGATATTCACCGGTCAGCCTTGTAAGCATTTTTTCCATGGTTTCCCGATAAACATCAAAATTTCCCTTTTTCTTTTCTTCCAGTGCCCGGGCATACTCCTTGCCATCTGCGGTCTCAAAAAGCTCATCAGCAGCTATTTCTACCTCCAGAAGAATATCATCTCTCCGTTCATCATCCACTCCCAGCTGTCTGGCCTTGTCCTCCAAAGCCTCCTCACCGTATTCCATATATACAGCATAGAGATAGCTTTTGATAGATGCCATCGTACGGAGATGCTCATAGGCAAGAGAAAAACAGTGGATTGCTTCATCCATCTGGAATAATTTTGCATAGGCACATCCCATATTGTGATAAATACCACCGGCAAACTGTCCGCCCAGGTTACCATTTTCCTGGGTCGTGTGCTCTTCCTTTTCATGGAGGGCTTTCTGATAAACCTTGATTGCATTGACATATTTGCCATGTTCCATCAGATAATCACCTTTCAGCTTCTGCCGAAGAACAGCCGGCTCCTGCGCCAGTTTCTGAATCTGCTGATTCAGCCGACGGAATTCGTCCAGAGAAAGATAATTAATTTCTTTAAAAATCGGGAGAATAAAATCACCGATTTTTACCTGATCGTCCAGAAGACCATACAGCTTCTGGGACAGTTTTTTCAATCCCAGTTCATCACGAATCCAGAAACACAGTTCTTCATTAATTATACTGGAGTCCAGAAGATAAATATTGTGATACAGATAAAAACACAGTTCTTCAATCGAATAAATATTGGCACTGATATTTTCAATATAATAAGGCACCCTGGCCCGTCTTACCTGACATAATATGTAACCGCTCATTCCTCTGCCCTCCTCTGTTCATTCATGCTTTCATGCCATACAAGACCGGAAGAAGGGTATAATTCACCAAACCCCAGATCTTCTACCTCAATGTTACACTGACTGGCAGATTCAAATTCCAGATGCAGCCGCAGTCTGGTTGCTTTCGCCGGCCGCTCCGGAAGTCCCGGCAGAGCCATGCTGTACCGCTCTTTTTTTGTATTTTCCATATTGCCGACAACAAATGTCAGTTCCCGGGTATCATCCAGCAACAGCTCACAGCCGCCCTCTGCCTCATACCAGTTGACACCGGCAGAAATCAGCGAATGGTAGGCCGGACTTCCGTATACCAGCATCTCCATCCCCACATTCATCCTTACCAGGTCACTTCCGGCGTAGAGATAACCTTTCAGATTTCGCTCTTCCACCTTCTCTTTTGCACCATAGCAGGCACCTTTGGCAAATAAATTATTCCCGTAAAATACGTGACGCTGATGGCGGCAGAGAAGCGGCACAGAACGAACCGCCCATTCCCGGTCAAAACCGTCACCTACCAGGAATATACTGGAAAAAACATCATTGCCCAGAGACTCCTGAACTAACTCATAAAATTCAAAATCCCGTTCCACCGGATCCTGAGGCAGAGTAATCCGCTTTCCTTTTATTACACGAACCTGCACCGGTTTTGTTTTCTTATCCATTTCCAGCCGGGCATAAGCCACCCCATCCTGGTCAAAAGTAAACAACGCCACATTACGGCTCCAGATATCTGCCTTCTGGCACATGGTGTGATAGTAAAAACTTTCCTCATAATCCTGAAGAAAACACCGTTTTCTGGAAAATCCCATAACTTCACACGCTTTTCTGACATTCTCCACCATACACCGTGTAATGTGTGGTGCTGTTATCATCAGACCGCTGATGCTCTTAACCGGATCCGGCACACCGAGAATCCGCAGGGCACCGCCGATAAAAATCCCCAGCAGTTCTCCCATTTCACGTTCCTGCCCGTCAATGGCAATCGTTTTCCGCGAAGAACATAATTCAAATAAATGATCCAGATAAATCTCATCCTGCTGGTTGACAAAATACTCTACTTCCAGTCCGAAATGCCATTCCTCTTCCCCCGGTTTCTTGCTCAGACAATTGGGAAATGTATACTGACCGGTTCCCACCTTCATGGCAAGGGAAACCGGCTCGCCCTCTCTCCGGTCATAATAACAGAGCTGAGAAACTTTCTCTCCAAAATCAAATCCTACTATTATATTTCTGACTTCGTTCATCTTCATGCCTCCACATATGTCAATCCATCAGACGGAACATTTTTTCTGCCAGACATTCTCTTTCCAGATATCGGCGCATAGCTTCCTCTGTCTGTTCGTACTGCATCAGTTTCTGTCCTGCCAGCATGCGATTCAATAACTGGTATTTGGAATCACTTTCCTGACAAAATTCCTCCATAACCAGAGTCTTTTCTTCAGAAGTTTCCGTTCCCGCCGGAGTTTCCACTGTCAGATAATAATGCAGTGTTTCCCCGTAAAAGAGAAGAAATTCTTTCACAAAAATTCCCTGATACATATTTTTTACCGGTTCACTCTTATAGGATGGATTTTCACCCTGCTCATTTTCCAGATAATAATGAATCATCACTTTCGCTTCTGCCGGATACCGCACCTCTACAAAAAGCTTATCATCCAGCTGATACGGCTTGGTATAGCGGGATGCCAGATTTCTGAAAAATCCAAACCGCAATCCTGCTTCATTACACTCTGCCAGAATCTCCATCAATCTCTTTTCCTTCTCTTTTGTCACTTTTTCCAAACCGGAATAGTATTTCAGCAAAGCCAGACGGCAGATTCTGTCTGTCTCAAAATGTTTTTCATAACAGGTTTCCAGACACTGGAAAATATAATCCTGTGTTTCTTTCTGCCCCAGAAAATATTCATAGGCCCGGAACGACAGATAGGCTATGATCACCTGTTGTTTGCCTTTTTGCTGTATATAACTTTTCAATATCTCATGCCCCTGGCTGAGGGTTACTCTGCCGAACATAGCCAGAAGCAGGATTTCTTCCTCCAGTGCATAAGTGTCCAGCTGAAATCCTCTCATACGCTCCCAGAGCAGCACCATCTGCTCCACCGGTCCCAGCAGATTGTCACTGAGATACTGTAAGATAATGTCATCATATTTTCCCTGCTCAAACACATGCAGGGCCAGATATACCAGCTCTTCCTGTTCTACAAATTCGGTCCGGAGAATCATACGACTTGCCAGCATCACAAGACTCTCTGTCCGGATTCCTTCATAACCATACTCTTTAACGATTTCAAATGCCATCTCATACAGGCCTTTTTCAATCAGTATTTCACAGAGAAGGACTTTATCCACGGCGGCAAATGTCATATAGTCCATGTTTTTCAGATAACTGTCCAGGGTATCATCGCCGGCATGAGCGGCATAGTATTCCAGAATCATTTTGCAGATTACATGACGGTATTCCGGCCGGAACTCTTCCATATGCGCCGCATGCTGGTAGCAGACCAGGTTTTTCATTTCCACCTGGGATGATGCACTGCACACTGCCAGAATCAGTCCCGGATGCACCACATCCAGGGCTACACACTGACGGATATATTCTTTTTCATCCATCAGCTTCTGCAGATTATAATCAACCGTAGCCGCATAGCGTCTCTTCCGGTCATCTTCAAAGAGAATTCTTGCATTTTTGTGATACAGCTGAATATATGCTTCCCCGTCATTACACGGATACACTGCTTCCTGCTGCAGCTCATCATGACATACTATAACATTTCTGATTCTTGGATTGTCACAGAAGATACGGTATGTGAACATAATATCCGCCAGTTTTTCTCCCACTACGGTGCTTGTCAGCGTATCGATACACTCCTGGTAAACAACCGCATAATCCGCATTGATTCTTCCCTCCTGCAGAGCCTCATGGGCAAACTGCTCCATCGCTTTTCGATAGTTCTGATAGGTGGTTTTGTCATTTTCTTTATTCCGGATTACATTTGCGTAAACCATGGCTTTCTTCCGGCTGCTGAGGTTATTATTATATACAAAATACATGCGGATGACCTGCGGCAATATTTCCTGATATCCGGAAGGCATCGTCTCGATATAATATTCATACAGTCTGGTAATCCGTATATTTTCTTCCACAGCAATGGAAAACCAGCGGAAATTCTCCTTTTTTCCCGGCTGTCCCTTCATAATATATTTGCAAATGCTGTCCACCATATTTTTGTCCGGAAATGCCTCATAACAGCTTACCAGAAGCCGATAAATCATAGGCGAAAAGTTTTTCACATACTCTGCCAGGTGTCCGATCCGCAGAGCCAGCTCACTTGTCAGTTTTCCTCTGGAAGCAGCGTAATGAAGAACCTGTACCATAAATGGGGAAAGTTTTTTCAGATTATTTTCCTCACTTCTGAGAATCTCCAGTGCATCCAGATACAAAAACGGACTGGTACACCCAAGTTTAAACACCTCTTCCATCATGAACAGCTTTCTCGCATTGGATATCTGACAATCTTCCATCTGCAGAACCATCTCCAGCAAAATCCTGCTTCCCGGATTCATCTGGAACAGATTGATAATCCGGTCTTCAGCCTGTGCCTTCTGTTCTTCCGTGGCAACTCCCAGCCTCACTGCCAGGGTAAGATAGACACCTTCCTCCTCCATCTGTTCTCTGGTAAACTGTGTTTCCCTCAAAGGCCAGAGACATGCCATGGCATCTGAAATATCACCGCACTGTTCGTACATATAAGCTTCCATCAGCTGATGTTTCGGATAGTAACACCCCAGATTTTTCAGTTCATCCAGTTCTTTTCCGGCAGTCTCTTTCCATTCCTCCTTTGTCAGTTCACCCAGACGGAATTTTTCATATGCCAGTGCAATCTGTGCCAATCCTTTTTTCTCATATCGATGCGTATTGATTTTATACTCGGCATTGCCTGATGCCGTCACTTCACAGACCAGGGTATCATACACTGTTTTAATCCGGATCTGACCATATTTCTTCCCTTGTCCAAGCTTATCTTTTCGGACCAGATATTCCATAGCATACACACTGCCGATAAAATCATCGGAAGTGATCACTTTCTTCTCCACTTCGAGAAAGTCTCCCCGCACTTCCACTTCTGCACAGATATATCCCCAGGTATTCTTATACAGATAGAGAGAATCTTTCAGCGTGGTCTCCATTCTGTCCCAGTTTTTTTCTTCTGTCTCCAGACGAATCTCAATAGGTTCTTTCTTCCCGGCTGCAATCAGAAACTCCTCCATATGCTGATAGGTTACCGGATTGGCAGACATACCCCGATACAGATTGCGGTATTTTTGATCTTCTCCCAGAAGCAGATCCCTGAATCGGCTGCTGGTATACAGACGGAAAGCTTCCCGGAAATCATTCTCCGCCAGCTTTACAAAGTCATCCAGTGTGCGGATTTCTCCGAATGATGTCTGAATCTGTGCATCCTGCACGGTAACTTTTACAGGAACCTGGTATTCTCCCAGATTACTGTTGATTGTGATCGCAGCATCAACCACAGCCCCCGGTTCCAGGCCTTTAACATCCACACCGTAAGGAATGCACACCGCCGTACCTGAAAACTTTTCTTTTGCCAGCAACAGACGACGGTCAGAAGACATTGCCATTCCCTTGATTCTTCTGTTATCAGCTGCTCCGATAAATAATTCTCCCCGATAATTTTCCCCTGCTTTTGTTTCTGCAGTGACTGCTGTATCTGAGAGGACCAGTTGAGGCACTTCATATTCAAATCTTCCGTTAATTAACTGTTCCATTCTTCTCTTCAAAGTATTCACCTGCTCTTGCTTTCTTTATGTTAAAGACTTACTTGACTAATTCTAATTTAACATTATAATTTAAGATTATACACCAATCAAATCATGGTTGCAAGAAAAGAGGAAACATTATGATAAAGCATAAAGACCATTTCCACGGCAGTGACCTGGAAGCTATTGAACAGTATTATCATATAAAAAAAGAGGATATCGTCAGCTTCAGTGCCAACGTTAACCCTCTTGGAATTTCTTACCGCCTTCGTTCTACGCTGGCGGAGAATCTGGATGCCATCACCACCTACCCTGACCGGGAATATACCGCACTGCGAAAATGCATCGCAGAATATGCCGGTACCCAGCCGGAAAATATCATCGTCGGCAATGGATCTACAGAACTGATTTCTCTGTTCATCCAGACACGTCATCCAAAAAAAGCACTGATCCTGGGACCTACGTATTCAGAATATGAGCGGGAAATCTCTCTGGGAGGCGGAACAACACTTTATTATCCGCTCAAAGAAGAAAATAACTTTCAGATGGACGAAATCGACTTCTGCCGTCATCTTTCAGATCAGTTGGATCTTCTTGTTCTTTGTAATCCGAACAATCCGACTTCAACGGCAATCACCTGTAAGCAAATGCGCCGGATTCTGGATGCCTGCCTGCAGTATGGTATTTTTGTTATGGTAGACGAAACCTATGTGGAATTTGCCCCCCATGAAAGCGACATTACTTCCGTTCCGCTGACTAATTACTACACCAACCTGATCATTCTCAGAGGAACCTCCAAGTTCTTTGCAGCACCGGGACTTCGTCTGGGTTATGCCATTACCGGCAACCCCGATCTGGTAAAAGCCATCAATACACGGAAAAATCCATGGACCATCAACTCCCTGGCTGAAATTGCCGGCCGCCTGATGTTCCCTGACCAGGAATACATCCAGAAAACCAGAGAACTGATCACCTCCGAACGTGATCGCATCTATCGGGAACTTTCCTCCTGGGACTCCGTGACCGTATACGAACCCATGGCCAACTTCCTGCTGGTAAAAATCAATCGTACGGACATCACCTCCCAGGATATGTTCGATTACTGCATCCGCAAAGGCCTGATGATCCGCGACTGTTCCACCTTCCCATTCCTGGACAGCCACTTCATCCGGTTCTGCATCATGAAACCGGAACAAAATGACCGGCTGCTGGAAGCCTTCAGGGAGTGTCTGGAATAGAAGAAAAATGTCTGTCAGGTCCCCGCTTTTTAAGATTTTGCGGGGACCTGACAGACATTTTTCTTATATAGACCCTGCTCCATTTCAGATCCTATAAAGTATTACTTATGTTCCTTCAAACTCTTCACCACCATCCCCGACAGTGCAAACAAAGCCACCGCATTGGGGATTACCATCAACTGGTTAAACATATCAGAAAGTTCCCAAACAAGATCATTAGATGCCAGTGTTCCCAGGAAAATGAATACCAGTGCAGTCAGCATGAACGGTTTGATTGCTTTTGGTCCGAACAGATAATGGATGTTGATTTTCGCAAACAGATTCCATCCCAGAATCGTAGAAAATGCGAAAAAGAACAGGCAGACAGCCACAAATATGGAACCAAATTTTTCTCCAAATACAACTCCGAATGCTGTCTGAGCCAGATTGGCTTTATTCAGAATTTCAATCACACCACCGGTATATCCGCCGGCCAGAGGGCCATCTGCCGTATACAGTGTTGAAATAATAACAAGCGCATTCAGTGTCAGTACCACAAAGGTATCGATAAATACACCTGCCATGGCAACGATTCCCTGCTCATGCGGATTTTTTACCTGCGCGAGTGCATGAGCATGAGGTGTGGAACCCATTCCCGCTTCATTGGAAAAAAGTCCTCGCTTTGCACCCTGACTGACAGCCACTTTCAAAGCTGCTCCCAGACCTCCGCCGATAATAGCCTGCGGCTGGAAAGCATATCGGAATATCATTACAAACGTAGCCGGCACATACTGAATTCTCATGATAAGAACAACTACCGCTCCCAACAGGAAGATAGCCGCCATCACCGGAACCAGTTTCTCTGTGACAGATGCCAGACGTTCTACACCTCCGACAAAAATAATCCCACAGATCACCACCAGAACCACACCTATGATCCAGGATGGAATTCCCAGTGCCGTCTGAATCGTGGAACCGATGGAATTAGACTGTACCATACATCCGAAAAAGCCCAGAGCCAGAATAATGGCAACAGCGAAAAAGCCTGCCAGGAATTTACCCAGTTTACCATTGAATGCGGTTGTTATGTAGTACACAGGACCACCGTGAATATTTCCCTGGGAATCTTTGACGCGGGTCTGCTGTGCAAGAGTGGCTTCTGCATAGATTGTAGCCATACCAAGAAAAGCAATCATCCACATCCAGAAAATTGCCCCCGGACCTCCTGTAAGGATGGCACCTGCGGAACCGACAATGTTTCCAGTTCCCACCTGAGCAGCGATAGCGGTAGCCACAGCCTGGAAAGAACTCATTCCGCCGCCGTGTTCACCACCTTTTAATGACAAATCACCAAAAACCTTTTTCAGGCCTGCACCAAGATAGCGAACCTGGACAAACCGTGTTTTAATCGTGTACCAGAGTCCCACAGCCACTAACAAAAATACCAGAATGTAGTCTGAGAGACAGGCATTGATCTTTTGTACAACAGTTAACATAATTTCCTCCTCACATTTTTCTCAATTAACATCACGGTTATAAAACTACCATGTCAGTCCATACACGTCAAGAGAAGAATATTACATTACTGAAAATCAAACAGCGATATTTAAAATCACCCCAGGGAAAAAGTAAAACTCCCCGGGGCATTTTTTATCTTCATTACAGACTGTCAATAAATCTGAGGAATGCTGCTCTGCCTTCATCGGTACATTTGTACACTCCGGCATGTTCCAGAACTTTCATGAATACAATTCCGATTTCTTTTTTCAGAATATCTTCTACATTCTCTTCTGTAAATGTATATTTTTCTTTTAATTCATCAATCCAGTCTGCATGTTTTGCAAGTTCTTCATCTGCACGAAGATCATCACCTGCAACAACTGCCTTGCACAGTACTTCCAGTTCCCCTTTCAGACGAGCCGGAAGTACAGCAAGACCCATTACCTCAATCAGACCGATGTTTTCTTTTTTGATATGATGCAGCTCTGCATGTGGATGGTACACACCCAGAGGATGTTCTTCTGTCGTGATATTGTTTCTCAGCACCAGATCCATTTCAAACATGTCACCACGTTTTCTTGCAATCGGAGTTATGGTGTTGTGCGGTTCCCCGTCTGTCTCAGCAAAAATAAATGCTGCCTCATCCGTATAACCTCTCCATTTGAGAAGAATCTTATCAGCCAGTTTAATCAGGCGGTCTGTGTCCGGTCCGCTGATACGAATGACAGACATTGGCCATTTCACGATTCCTGCTTTTACATCTTCAAATCCCGGAATCACAACCTCTTTTTCAATCGGCGCCTTTGCCATGGCAAACTCATAATGTCCGCCCTGGAAATGGTCATGACTCAGGATAGATCCTCCAACGATCGGAAGATCTGCATTGGAACCAACAAAATAATGTGGGAACTGTTTTACAAAATCAAATAATTTTGCAAATGTAGCACGTTCAATCTTCATCGGTACATGCCGAGAATTGAACACGATACAATGCTCGTTATAATATACATACGGAGAATACTGGAATCCCCATTCGCTGTTATTGATGGTAACCGGAATGATTCTGTGATTCTGTCTGGCCGGATGATTCAGTCTTCCTGCATATCCTTCATTTTCCATGCATAGCAGGCACTTTGGATAAGAGGTCTGTTTTGCCAGCTTGGCCGCCGCAATAGCTTTGGGATCTTTTTCCGGTTTTGACAGGTTGATGGTAATATCAAGATCACCATATTCTGTCGGTGCTACCCATTTCATATCTTTGGCAATACGATAGCGGCGGATATAGTCGGTATCCTGACTGAATTTGTAATGA
>JALERM010000119.1 GCA_022764165.1 Eubacterium sp.
GCGTATGGCGGATGTGGCGTATATGATGGAGGATTATATCGCCATGACGGATGTGTGCGACAAGGCTCTGCAGCTGGATGCTGAGAATGTAGAGACGTATTTCTTCTATGCCAGAGCCTGCAGAGGGCTGGGCGATGCACCTCGTGCCGTGTCGATGCTGACTGAGGCGATAGGCAAGCGTGATGATTTCTACGCCGCCCGATTGCTTCGTGGCAGCATCCTGCTGGATCAGGCTCAGCTTTCCGAGGCTGAACTCGATGCAACTTTCCTCTATGAGCATATTCCAGGCAACGAGGATGTGCTGTTGCTGAAGGCGCGTGTAGAGAAGGCACAGGGAAAGTTGAAGGAGGCTGAGCAGACCTACGGTAAAGTGATGGATGTGAATCCTTTCTCTATTGATGCTTATCGTGAGCGCAGCATAGTGCGCACAATCTTAGGAGATAGTGCCGGAGCTGCCGAGGATGAGGCTGCAGTAAAGGAAATGGGTGCCAAAGTTCTAGAACCATCAGAAGGAATTGAGCAGAAAATCAAGGAAAAAATGCGGCAGATGGACCCCTACAAGGTCTTTCATAACGAATAAAAAGGATTTCGACCTATAAAAGGATTTCGACCTATATAACGACTAAAAAGGCTTTCGACCTATACGGCTGAAATTACCCAATGCGCCCTGAACCAACGGTCACCGGCCGAAGGGAAAGGTAAAGGGCAAAAGCTTCTATAAAACAAAATGCAGAATTTAATCTTTCTAACTGGAAAAAAATATTTTCCCAGTTAGAAAGATTATTTTTTGCAAGTAGTTCTGGAACGGACAGAACCAACTGTCGCTGGTCAAAGGGAAAGGCAAGTTCTCAATAGAAGTGCAAAAATCTGAGGGGTTTCAGGCTTAATAATCTATACCTGAAAACACCGAGGGGGTTGGGGGCGAGTAGCCCCCATGTATTGAGCTATGTCAAGAAATTCAATGAGCATGCAAATATAATTATTTCGGAGCAAAGGTACACAATAAATGTGTTACTCCAAAAGAAAATGAGCGGAAAGTTACAAGAAAATAGCAAAAAAGTTTTGCTTATGCTTCCCTTAATCTAATGAAAACAATCTCATTCTTATTCCACCTTCCACCTCTCCTTCCATCTTCTGCCTTTAGAGAAGTTTGCTCCTACTTTTATGATTATAGCACGAAAATGTTTTCTGTTTTTATTGTCACATCTGCCACGTATACATTTAACTCTCTGATTAAAAGTGGATAATGCGTGGCAATAAGCGGTATTTCTATTGCCACCTAATGCCACGCATTGCCACGCTCTTTTTATGAGGGAATGAGATGAAAAGGAGAGAGACTATTTTTCTAACTACCAGATACTCAGTGCTAAATCTTGTTCTTTGGCTCTTCAATCCTTCAATATTCTGAAGCTCTCTGCCCAATTTCTGTATACTCGAAATCTGGAGGGAAGAGCCGAATTTCTGCTTCAAAATGTCGAAAATGGCGGCTGCCATCAACTTGTGGTTATTAATAGTGTTACTTTTCGGGTGCTGCTGATGTCCTGAAGTCTGTTCCCAAGTATCGGGGATATTAACCCGAGGCTTTGCCCAGTTTTACCCAAGGCGTTGGGCACTTTTCCCCGGCGGTGTCGGGTAAAAGTCTTCATAGTCTCGGGTATGAGTCCTCATGTACGTGGTTACAAGTCCTCATGGTCTTTGGCTATCAGTAGTTGACCTCTTCTGTATATCGGTCGAATCTCATATTGGTGTAACCATGTTCCTTGCACCATTGCAGGATGTACTGCTGCTGTTCAGAAACGAGTCCTGTTTTTCGCCGTAGCGTGGCATTAGGTGGCAATTGGTGGCAACAGAAAATGCCCTTATTGCAACGCTTAAATTATTAAATATCAGTTAGCTATTTTATAGCGTGGCAATAGTGGCATTATATTTTGAAAAAAGTAAAAGTTCGATGATTGGCTGTCTCTTGATTTGAACTAAGGGGTTTCTACTAGGGTGACCATAAAGAGGCAGATGATAACAAAGTTTATGGCAAAAATTAATGAAAGACCAAGAAAGAAATTGAATTTCTCAACACCAAAGGAGTGCTTTTACAAAAACATTTAGTAATTTTGCACTTGCTTGTTGAATTCGCATTCGCGTTAATGCAAAGAGAACCGCAAAAGTAAAAAAAAGAACAAATAGAGGGCTCGTAATGTATAAAATAATATAAATTATCAGGCTTTAAAGAACAATTATGCTTAAAACACCTTTATATTTGCACTTGGATTTAATTCCACAAACATAGTATTAATTTTAATTTGATTTTCGTATGAAAAAGATTTTTTTAAGACCTAGAAATAGGCAAAAAACCAGTTATTACAAGAGAGCTTCACAGGAGTTTTACTTGTGTTCTTTTAATCGTGTTCTTACAGGTAGGTGTCACTCTGGTGATGAGAACGGGAAAACTTGGTTTGAAGATGCAGAATTGGAGGCTGTTGATGAGTCAGGCAATCCTGTATCTGGTGTGATTAGGGTTTCTTCGGAAGAATGGTCAGAATGGACAAAAGAGTCCTCAGGACAAGGTTTTGATGCATTGAATAATCGTGTTCTTGTAGGACGAGAACATAAAGGTGACGAAAATGGCCTAACACGGTATGCGACTGCAATTGTTCGATTTAATGACAATAATTGTATGACTGCTGATAGGGTTTCTTCAGACTCTATTAAGGAATCAAAAGGTATTTGGTGTTGTTCGGATTCAGAAAGGGTTATGACCGGAAGGCATCATACTGGTGATGAAAATGGATCAACTTATTATAATTATTCAAAGCTCTATTCTTTGGAACCATCTACAGAACCAGCACCAAAAGGAACAATAATAGTACCTGATAAAAGGACACAAAGCGAATCTATGAAGGAAAGTAAAAGCTCCTTCTTATGTCCGTCAAATATGGTGTTGACCGGAAGGCTTCATTCTGGGGACGAGAATGGCAATACTATTTATGAATATGCTTCTTTAAAGGCAATTTCTGCTAGCGGAGAAGTTATTACTGATGCAGATATTACTGTTCAGAATGTAACATGGGTAGAGTATAAAAAAGAGTCAACAGGAGAAGGATACGATGCACCTTACGGAAAAGTAATTGTTGGGAGGAAACATTCTGGGGATGAAAATGGTAGCACAGCTTATGCCATTGGAGATGTCTTTTATAATGGACATCCAACGTTTATTAGTGGTTATCATGTCTCTGCACCTAAAAAAGAGTCGGATGGTATTTGGTTTAAGACCAATGATTATTATGTAATTACAGCACGCCATCATTATGGTGATGAGAATGGAACAACTTATTATGGATTGGGAATGATTGTGTGTGATGAACCAACCAAGCCTGATGAGAGAATCGTATTGCATGTGAAAATGCATTCGGAAGATCCATATTTCCCAATGAATCCTGTAGATTATATCCATTTATCAAGATTGCGCCGCCATGTAAAAGGTGGTACAGATTATGGTTATAACAAAATCACGAATACTTTTGTGAAAGGTGATTCGCATTCTTCAGAGTATTATGATATTCCTTTGGGTGTCATAATGAATCAGCATACTCCTTATGGAAAATATGAATTGATGAATCTTCGTCCTCACGATCCAAATAGTTTTGGAAAAGGGGAAGTCTTTTTGCAACCAGATGATCATTTGACAGGTGATTCAGATCCAAACTACAGAGTACCATGCATTGTGCATTATGCAAATGAAAAAACCATATCTTATTGGTTCTTCTTCGGATATGATTATGCTAAGGATGTTACAGGTATTGTAAGTGGAAGTCATCAAGGGGATTGGGAATGTGTTACTGTAAGTTTAGATGGTAATGGTAAAATAACTGGGGCAAGTTTGAGTTGTCATTCTGGTGCGAATTCTCATCCTGCAAATGAATTAGAGATAGTACATGGTAAAAAGGATGAGTTGACGGTATATTGTGCTAAGGGTTCTCATGCATTTTATAATAAGCCGGGGACATATTCTACAGTTAATGTCTTAGGTGTTACCCTTTCTCATGATCATGCTGATAATATGGGATATGATTGGGTGGCAACCAATTGCGTTGTTTCCTTGACCAATCCTTCTCAAGTTTGGAAGTATTTTGCCGGAGCTTGGGGAGAAGTAGGTGAACAGAATATGACAACGGGACCTCTTGGACCGTGGCAAAAGTGTGGGGAATTAGAAATCATGTCAAAATCGCATAATAATCCGACGATCAAGTCGCTTATACAAGAAGACCAAGTATTGTTGGTGATTGATGATGAAAAAGAAAAAGTTGAGGAATCCAAAAAGGAAAGTCTAGGCGGCGAGTGCTCAGTTTCTAATCATAAAAATACACAAATATTATATACGTATTCTCATGATGGTGATGAAAATGGAACAACGACATATTATTTTGCATCTTTAAAAGCTGTTGATATAAACGGAAATGAAGATTGTAATAATATTACTGTTGAGGATTTAGAATGGACTGAGTGGCATAAGCAAAGTGAATCGCAAGATTTCTTTATGACTACAGAGATGCAAGGTAAAAATAGTTATTCTAGAATCATTACGGGTAGAGAGCATAAAGGAGATGAGAATGGTATGACTAGGTATCAAACTGGATTGCTGAAATATAAAGGTAAATTGGTGAAAGTTATTCCATATCCAAATGCTGATATGTGTGTATATTCTAGCCATAAAATAATGGTATATCCAAAGCAAAATCTCGTTATTATAGGAATAAAACATTCTGGTGACGAGAACGGTATTACAACATATTGTCAAGGATATATCGTGGCTGATAAATAAAGTTTATAATAAGAGGAAACCTATTTCAACCCAGATAGGTTTCCTCATAATCTGTTTAAATGTTATGAATGGACTTGTAAAAAACTTATTGTTGTTATTTTGCTTTGTATTTATAGGAGGGACATTCTTCGCTTGTCTTAACGAGGATTGGCGATATCCTGATTTCCATCGGGCAGTTTGTAATGTTCCTAAATTTTATGATGAAAAACAGGGAAGTTATAAGGGAGAAGTCTTTTTAGTAAAAGCAGATTCTTCCTTGGACACAACATTTACTTTTATAGAAGTAAAATATGGTAATTATGCTGATAAAACGATAGAGCTAAAAGGATTTCCAATAAAATGCTTCCTTCAGCAATTAGATGAAGAGTTACCTTATAAAATTCCATCTAGCATGTTGGATAGGCAAATTAATCTCAGATATAAGTATTATCTCGATGGGGTAGTATATGAATGGGATGGAGATAGTATTGGTCCCAATTATAGAGAACATTTACATACGAACATAAAATCGGGATTTAATGTATATAATGATAGCATATATGATGAAGATAAAACTCAAAAACTGAAATATTCTATTGCAGCATATTGTGTATATGATGAGAGTAAATTTAATGATTATGACATCATGACTCTTAAATTGAGATGTTTAGAATTAAATGATAGTATAATTGAGCAACCTTGGTACAGGAAGATTGCTAAAATCGAAATTGGCAGAAGAATCGTCACGGAAGAGTGAATTTTGCTCCTTGGTATAATTTATGGACAATTCTAATCTATAGTCGAGTTATCCGAAAATTCTCAACATCAAAGGAGTGCTTTTACAAAAACATTTAGTAATTTTGCACTTGCTTGTTGAATTCGCGAAGCCTAAAAGCATCGAGATCGTGTTAAAAATGATGTTTGTCGTCTATAAACGATAAAAAGTTATTGTTTTTGTCGTCTATAAACGATAAAATATGTATCTTTGCACCGGATTCAGTAAAAAGAAAGGGAATTATGACGAAGGATTTGATTAAATTACTGATAATTGAGTATCAGGCTTATGTTACTCAGGTAGAACTGGTTCATCGTGACGTAGAGCTCATGGATGGACTGAATTACGTGTTTGTAGGATTGAGACACGCAGGAAAATCGTATCTGATGTATCAGCGCATAGCACAGCTGCTGGAACAGGGGCATAAGCGGGAGGAAATCCTGTACTTCAACTTCGAGGATGACCGTATTGACTCCTTGGATGTGACCGACCTTGACCTGATAAAAACCTGTTATGAAGAAATGTATGACAGTCGACCTATCTTCTTCCTCGACGAGGTTCAGCTGGTAGATAGATGGGAAAAGTTTGCCCGCAGGTTAGCAGATCAGAAATATCAGGTTTACATCACGGGTAGTAATGCCAAGATGTTGAGCAGCGAGATAGCGACAACACTCGGTGGCAGGTACATGATACATGAGGTGTATCCCTATTCCTTTGCCGAATATCTGAAGGCGAGCGGTATTGATGTAAAGGCAAAGAATGCCCTCTATGCTTACGCTAAGGATATTGTAAGACTCTCTAATATCTATTTCCTGCATGGAGGTTTGCCG
This sequence comes from Eubacterium sp., assembly GCA_022764165.1. Classification (GTDB taxonomy): domain Bacteria; phylum Bacillota; class Clostridia; order Lachnospirales; family Lachnospiraceae; genus Oliverpabstia. Next base: position 6,401 of record JALERM010000119.1, read on the forward strand.
GAGACTGTGGGGATGAAGGAGCCAAGGTCGTGGATGAGCAATCTCTTCAGCAAAATCTTCTTCGGTGATTTGGTGGCTCGATATAAGATTCGTAACGACTATGCCCTGCGGGTAATGATTCGCAAGATGGCAGAAAGCGTGAAGCAGCCATTATCTTACAGCAGAATAGCCAGTATCGTGAGTAGTACCGGAAAAAAACTCAGTACGGATGCCACGATAGATTATGTCGGCTACATGGCTGACACCTGGCTCATTTTGCCGTATGAGAATTTGTTCGGAAAGTTGCAGGACAAGGAATCCAACCGCAAGTATTATTTTACGGACAATGGTTTGCTTCATCTTTTTCTTGTAGATGCAGACACTTCGTTGCTGGAAAACATAGTTGCCGTCACGCTCAGGCGGAAATATGGTGACGGCAGCTATTTCTGGAACAGCAGGAATGCCGAGGTAGATTTTGTGATTCCGGAAGAAGAATTGGCCATACAGGTTTCCTACTCTATGGCAGATCCCGATACTTTCCGGCGGGAGACAGATGGGCTGATCAGGCTTTCTTCTGTCCAGAATGTCAAGCGGATGATTGTTGTGACAAAGGACGAGGAGGATATTGTAGAGAAGGATGGTTGCCGCATAGAGATAATCCCTCTATGGAAATGGCTGCTGGAATTCTGATAACAGACAAAAAGGCTGAACTTCGGGTGAGGAAGTCCAGCCTTTTGCTTATTTGTGATTTCAGGAAAATATAAAACTATTCTATCTGATACCATTATCTCTATCGCTATTGTTCAGCTTACGGCTGCCTGTATGGTATCTGCGGCCATGGCTGATGTTGAAGCTGGCAGTAAAGACAAGCATGTTGCCCTGGTCAGCAAGGCGTACCTTGTTCTTCTGCTGCACATACTTGTTGAAAAGTTCATCCTTATACACGCAGCCATGAGGATAGAATACGAATAATCCGAGAACGCCAAACTGCCAGTTCTTATAACTGTAGGTTACGGCAAGATTGGAGGTTGGCTCTCCGCCGTTTGTCTTTTCTCCCCAAAAACTCTTTTCCACCTTATAGGCACCATAACCAATGTTCCAATTGCCCGTCATGTACCGAATTTCTGCTCCATAACTGAAGTAATTGAACTCGTGGGAATAATCCAAACCCTTTGTCTTGACATTCTGATACTCGCACATAAGGTTCAAATCCAGATGATCCTTGATGAGGTGAACTTCAGGAGTCAACAGCAGGTGCTTGTAATCATGACTCTTCTGATTCTCCGGTTTGCTCACAAAGAGATAAGAGCCATCCTCCCGCTTTTCGGGCAAGATAGAAGTAGCTATAGGCTTGTCGTAATACGTCCAGTTTCCCTCCAGGTACACAGACATCAGCGGAATGTTCCAGGAAGCCGACAAGGTATTGTTGTAGCCGGTAAATGGCTTCAGACCGCTATTGCCGTCACGCGCCTCAAAGCTGTTGGAATATTGGCGCAACTCGCTCAAGTCGGAAAGGCTTGGGATGTCTGACGTGATTTTGCTGCTCCATTTAAAACTCAGACGGTCGCTAGCCTTTGCCTGTAAAGTTACCTGTGGTCGAAACAGCCATTTGCTGTATCCGTTCTCCCCCTGATGGATGGAAGACCTGGTTGCGCCAACTCCCACCTGATAACTGAACCACTTCTGCTGTCCCTGTAGCTGGGTGAAAAGATAGAGATTGCTGTACTTCAATTCCGTATCAGCATTACTGCTTCCCACATAGATGTTATCTGTGTGGCTGATATTATATTGTCCACCTACCGATAAAGCCATCTGTTTCCAGTTCTTGCTGTATGTTCCTTCACCAATAAGAGAGCGCTTTCTACCAGTTGCATCATAACTGTAATCGGTCAGCGGAGCGTTCTTTACAGATTCATCCGGCGATTTGTTGAACGTATATTCCCTCATACGATACTGGTAATCTGTGCCGATGTAAGTACCCACCAGGTTCAGAGCCAGGTTCTGGTCATGGGGCATGTTGAGCGAATAATAAATGTCCAGAGATGGAATCTGCTCCAGCATTTTTCTGTTGTTTTGCAGATATTGATTTGCCTTGCCGCTTTCCTGATAAAGCTGGTTCATGCCTCTCACAGGACTGTTGTAATTGAAGAAATTCAACCGTACATTCAATGTATATTTGTCTGGCTCACTAAGATTATAACCCAACTGTACATTATTGGTGGTGTATAGGAACGGAGAATCATAACCTAAATAATTGCGATGTAGAGTTTCTCCTGTGGGCAGATGATAAGTACCGAGACTCTCATAGCTTCGTTCCTCTACCGAGCGATAGGAGAAACTGTAGTTGATGCTGAATTCCGATTTCTTCACATTGTATTTGAAATAACCGTCGCTATTATTGAAACCTGTCTTGGTGCCTTGCATCGTAGAAACTCCACTCACATAACCGGCATAGCGTCGGCGGACCTGGTAGTTGATGACTGCATCCAGATTGCTGTCTCCATATTTGAGTCCTGGAACATTGATGAATTCCACCTTTGTAACTTCATCCGGCTGCAAAGCCAATACATCTTGCATGCTCGCCTTGACATCGTTGATGCGCATTTGCACCTCTCCGCCCTTTAATGACAGAACTTTGCGTTCTGCTCGATTTACGATAATGGTAGGCAAAGACAAGTTGTCCAACAGATCATAACCATTGGAAGCCGTTTTCACCTGCTCTTTTGTAGGGAAGATGATTTGTCTATCTACTTTTTCTACAACCCTTGCGGCTTCAACGGTCACCCCTTTCAACAGGTATGAATTCGCCTGCATCCTCACATTTCCAATGCGGGCAATAGGTACCAGCTTGCAAATGGTCTTATAGCCTACAAAAGAAACCTTCATGAGGACCTGCTTCTGCTGGCAGGGGATGACGAAATCGCCATTGGCGTTGCTCACGCCTCCACAGAGGAAGGAGGAATCCTTCGGGTTGAGCAGCTGGATGTTGGCGAATTCTACAGGAAGATTGTGATTGTCTATCAGTCTGCCTATCAGCTTGCGCTCGCTCTTGCGTATGCATTCTACCGTGATGAGGCTGTCGCCCACGGTCATCTGCATCGGATAGAAACCGATTACCTTGCGGATAGCATCGGGAATATTGGCTGTCTTCACGTTCTGGGTAACTGTGAAGTCTTCCAGTTCGTTGTAGATGAAACTGATTTTGTAGCGCTTGGAAGCCTTGTCGAGGTCGATGAGGACGTCCGACATGCTGCGGTCGTGATAGTTGCGCTGGATGTGCTGTGCGCTCATCGCCAGGGCGAACGTGCACAGCAGGAATATGATGGCTGAAAATCTTCTCATAATGATACTTTTTAACTTTGAACTTTATGATTACTTTGAGAGTCGATAATATTATGCTTACTTTTGATAAGCTTGTTATTTTACAATCAGCTCATTTTGTTGCAATTCGATGTTTACATTCTCGAATTGGTTCAGTTCTTTTACGATGTTCTCGATGCTCGAATGACTGTTCCATTCGTAATAGAGGCGGAGGGTCTTGTCCTCGTTATTCTCAAACTTCACTTGTAAATCATAATAAGAAGCAATCTCTGAAATCATCTGCTCGAAAGCCACATTCTCGAAAGTC